>JBEKWT010000189.1:0-6240 GCA_049512795.1 Occallatibacter sp. | reverse complement strand
TTCGCCGATCCGAGGATGGGATAGAAAGGCTGGTGCCGGTACAGTGTATTGGTGATGTAGGGGTTGTAACCCCAGAGGCAAACGCCGAGAACAAGTGATGCGGCCGATAGGCACGCAAGTTGTGGCAACGATCTGCGTGCTTTGAAAAGACACCAAAACCCCACAGCGGCGAGCAGAAAGCATAAATAAATGAGCCCGGTGAATTTGGAGTTGATACAGATGATCGATGCCGCAACCGCGGTAACCATGACCGCCGGACGCGGATGACGAAGCGCGCTCACGGTTGCGACGGTTGCCAGAACCAGAGAAGACGCCATCACGCCGTCCACCAAAAAAGTAGTGATCTCGCTGATGGCGACGGGATTGATTGCAGCCACGGCTGCAATTGCGAGTGCCCGGCTACGACGCAAGCCTCCGCTCAAGCATGCGGCCAGCGTGCCCAGGAACGTCGCCATCAGAATGAGCCAGTTGATGCATTTGCCCAACTCGATTCGACCCGTTGTGGCGAAAATCGCGGCCGCGCAATACCAGGGGCCCTTGGCGTAGTGCACCTCATAGAGCTGGCCGTGGAGTTGAGTGTGGGCAAAGCTTCCCAACGGGTCGGACAGAGGGTTCGAATCGCGGGCAATGCTGATGATCCCTGACTGGTGATACCACTGTCCATCCCAGGAGAAGTCGTAAAAAAATGCCGAAAGCAGAAGTGCCGAGGCGAGCAAAGCCAGAGTAAGGCAGACAGGCCACCAGCACATGCTGGCTGGTATTCCTTCTCGCCGTGCCAGCCAATATCCGCTTACCAAAGCTGCCATGAGTGCAATTGGGGCGACGATGGCAAATCCTGTCCGGCCCGCCAACAGGCTGGTCATTGCGCCGAGTTGCAGGAAACATAAAAAGGCGGCAATGGTCGAGGATGTGACCCAAAAGACGCTCGGGGGGTACACATTTCTTTCAGACACCAGCCCTCCTGTTCCCCGGTCTCTGACAGCCCGGCAGAAATCACCAAAGCAATTCCGGAAGAATCGCCGTAGATGCCGCCACACTCGCATCAGTATGCGGCGCCGGCGCGAACCTCGGCGAGCGGCTTGGCAAGGTCGTTGAGCAATTCGGGGCCGACAATGGAGAAAGGTGTAGACCCGTAGCACAAGAGCCGGTCGTGGAAGTCGAGCAGCGATGCGCCCGCGCCCGCTTTGGCCCAGTACTCCGACAGCAGTGTTTCGAGCTGCGCGCGGCCTGCCGTATACGAAATCACGTAACCCGGTCCCAGGGCGATGCCGGAGATAGCTGCTTTCGCCTGTTCCGGCGAGAAGCCGGTCTCGTGCGCGAAGAATTGAACCGCTTGATCGAAGCTCCATTCGCCGCTCGCTAGCTTTGGATCGACGATGGCTCGGGCGCCGCGCACCCGCTCCCACTGCGCCGTGTAGTAGCGAGCATCGAGATCGTCGCCGTAAAGGCCGAGCTGCACGAAGAGTTCTTCTCCGTAATACGCCCAGCCTTCCTCGAATTCGCCGCTGCTTTGGATTTTGCGGACGAAGTCCGGATGGCGGCGCGCGATCGACAATTGCATAAAGTGGCCCGGCATCGCTTCATGCGCCCCCGTCGAGAGGATGCGATCGCGGTCGAAGTCCTCATTGGCGTCAAGATTCTTCGCTGCCTCCGCAAGCGATACCGGAGGAGTGATGAAGTAGAAGCCGGTTGTGCTCTTGCTGAACAACAGCGGCGGATTCATTGATGCGCCCGGCGATACCGGCTGCAGAAACTTCGGCGTCTCGATAACCGCCATCTCGCCGAGCCACGCCGGCACATCCACCACATGATGCTGCGTGACGAAGTCCCTCAGTTGCGCAATACGGGTGCGATAGTAATCGATGAGCGCGGCGCCGCCGGGAGCAAGACCGCCGCCGCTCTCTGGCCCGATCGGAGTGTGGCGCTCAGCGGCGAGTTCTTCCATCCAGATCTGCACGGCCCATCCGTGCGCAAGCTCGTCGCGCCCCATGCGCTCGATGTCGTCGGAGTTGAACGGCAGCAGCTCTTCGTCGCGGAGCATCGCGTCGTAAGCGGCGCGGCCCATCGCATAGTTCTCGGGCCACGATGCCGCATGATCGTCGATGTACTTTTTGGTCTGCGCGATCGCTGCGAGCGTCGCGTCGCGCGACTTGACGAACTCCGCGAAGCGATCGGCGGGCAATTGTTCCCTGGCGGCATCTGTCAACGCCCCGCCGAGGAAGCTCGGAGCTCCCGCAAGCTGCTCGTCGCCAGTGACGGCATAGAGGTGTCCCGGGTGGGTGACCAGCGCGTTGCCTGCGGCGATATAAGCAGGCGCGCCGGCGAGCCGATCGGAGATCTTCTGCCACGCGGCGGCCACGTCGGCCGTGGTAGCGCCCGCCGTGCCGGCGATTGGCAGGTGGAGAAACTGCGTGAAGATCGCGTAGATGATCGCAAGCGATGGCGCGGAAGGGTCCTTCTCATAAGTCTTGTAGACAAGGTACTGGCGCTCAAAGCTGGTGAGCTGGGCATGAAGCAGCTTGGCGTCGTCCACGTCCGCGAGCGACGCACCATCAAGCGGAATTGACGCAAGGTCGTTCTCCCAGCCGCGGATCATCGCGAGATCGCGAGCATTCTCCGCCTCAGACGGCGCATCGAGCTGGCCGTCTTCGTCGCTCAGACCCAGTGATGTCGCAGCGAGCGGATGCGTTTTTGCCCAATCGAATGTGATCGTTTGCGCAAGGGTTTGGAGCCTCTCACTCGTTGTCGGCGGCGCGGATGCCGCTGGAAGCGCGCACGACACGAGCAGCATAAACAGGAGCAAGCGCGGAGCTGTGTCAAAGCGACGGGGCGTTAGAGACAACAACGCCGCCCAACGAGTTCCAAATCGCATATTCGTCCCCTCTTTACCACGTAGTTTTCGTTCGACTGCGCCCAGCTTTTTTTCAATTCTTCACTGGGTGACGATGAACTTGGCTGGAAATCCCATTTGCCTCTCGGCTGTGGACCAATATACCGTGACCCCACTTGCCTCTGCTCTAAATCTTTTTCATCCATTTCAAAGCCAATGGCCCATGCGTGTCCAATCAGAATTGAGGCGCAGCCGCCGGCAACGCCGCGGATTACGGCGAACTTCCGGCAAAAGTCCCGCCTGGCCCACTGACTTTTCACTTGCCCAGGAAAGTTACTTTGCGGTATAAAGTGAACATGAATGTGATCCGACGCGTCCTCGCCACCCTGGAAGTTCTGTTGATCTTCCCTGCCGCTTTATTCATGACGGCGCTGCTCGTGCGCAGTGTGCAACCGCAACAGTTCGAGCCGGCGCACACGGCGCAGCGCATCGTCGACTGGTACGCCGCGCGAACCCAGGTAGGACTCTGGCTGTTCCTCATCGCATTTCCGCTGGCCGTGCTCGCGATCGGCTGCGTGAGCCTCCTGCGAAGCTGGCGCTCCGACCCCGCGCTGCGTCAGGCAGGGCTCGAATGTGCCGGAGCGGTCCGCCGGCATTTCGCCGTCCTGGTCGTCGCGCTGGCTACTGCCGCCTCGGCCGTGATCCTATGCATTGTGGCGTTACACATGATCACGGGCTGAGCCCGTTATCCCCTGCCCCTGCGATCCTGAAGCCTGACTCCTTAACAGGCAAGACAAACCGCGCGATGGCTAGCCGGGGAAAAGATCCAGAGGATGAACCAACCCGCGCGCAAGTGTGGCGTACGATGCGGAGTATGAAGCGAGTGGTAATCCTCGGCCGCGGGGCGTCAGGCAAATCGACCCTGGCGAAGCGCCTCGGCGAAATCACCGGCCTTCCCGTGGTGGAACTGGACAGGTTTTTCTGGCAACCCGGCCTTCTCGCTACATCACGGAACGAATGGGCATACGCACAGGATCTCCTCGTCGCGAATGAGAAGTGGATCATGGACGGAGATCTTGGACCACTTGACGTTGTCGAGCCGCGCCTTCGGGCCGCGGAAATGGTCATCTTGCTGGACTGCTCATTCCCGCGTTGCGCGTGGCGGGCGATGCGGCGGTCGCGCGAACGTTTCGATTTCTGGTGGTGGGTTTTGGCGTACCGGAGGCAAAGCCGTCCAGCGCTTCTGAAGGCGATTGCAAATTGCGCGCCAACAGCGGAGCTCTATATATTTCGCTCTCCAAGGGCACTGAAACGCTTCGTCGATGATCTGGCCCGGAAAGCGTGAGTGGTGACAGGCAATCCGTTCATTGAACCAGCGTGCAGGTCTGTTTTCTGCGTTCCGGTCGAACAGCGCCGAAACGCGCGAATCGGGAGCCGCGTGGTCTAGAATGGCCTGAGTCCCCCGGAGGCCCTTATGAAACCTGCGCAGAAGCGTGCGTTGGCGATGTGTATATGCCTTCCCGTTCCTGTATTGTCTGGGTTCGCGCAAGCACCGACCGCGCCTTCGTCCTTTACAACAGCCGAACTCAACGTGACGTCTTCGCCCGCGACGAGCTCGGAGTTGAGCTTCCCCGCCGGAACTTCCGTTGTGGACTTCGACATCTGGCCCACCGGCGCGGATGCGGTCATCCTGCTCCACGACAAAGCCGGCAACCATGTGGTTAGCTGGCATGCGGGCGACACGAGCGCCGTTCCACTGCTCGATTTACCCGCGACCTTCACTGCCGCTTCCCTCACCGTCCATCCCATGGGTCAGCGATTTTTTGTCGAGGGAAAAACCGGCCAGCAATCGCAGATTCTGGCGGTCGACAATGTGAACGGAAGCTGGACGCAGAAGATCATCTATCAAACCGCTGCTGACGTGCGCCGTCTTCTGGTTGCGCCACGGCCCTTTGAAATCGGCTACAACGACACAACCAACCAGGCAATCGAGAGTTACCGGATTTTCTTCGCCGAGCGGCTGCCGAGCGGCGTGTACTCCACGCGTTCGATTACTGAAGACGGCCAGCGCGAATATCAGGTGATTGGCCCGCAAGCCACCTATGTAACGATTCCCGACGAAAACGAAGATCCAACGCCAAACTTCGTCCCAACGGCGCTGCCGGAATCTTTTCATCCGGACGGGCATTTGCTGATCTGGGAGGATGGCAATGGCTGCTTCCAACAACTTGCCTACGCGGGCCAGAATTGGGATAAGCCATCACATATAGTCGGCAATCCATGCGGCGGTTCGCTCACCGTGACGCCGAATGGCGCGGCTCTGCTGCACTGGAAAAGCGGCGTGCCGGGCGTCGCCGTAATCGGCGACCATGGCAGCACAACCTCAACGCAGGCCGGCGGCTATCAGTTCATTTCCACGCCTTCTTCTGTGCCCGACGGCAAGGGAATTGTTGGGTTGGTGCAGAAGGCCGGCGCACAGGCGCTGGTCTACGCGCCGATTCAAGTCCCATTGGCCGACGTGATCAATGCGTGGATGTTTACCCAGGGCACCGCCGACCGCGACAGCTACACAGCCAAAGCCGGGCTGCTTCGCACAACCGACGAAGACCAGATGTACGAGCTCTATGACACGGAATCGTATGTTTGCGGCCGCTACGATAGCGCAACGCCAACGCGGCCTTACCTTGTGACGACCGATATTTTCTGGGAGCTGGTTGCCTCGGCCTACGAAGGCACATTCATCGTCCAGGAGCGCCAGCAGGCGATGCCCGCGTTCTGGGCGTTCGTCGCCGCGGCGCGCCAGTCGCTCGATGCAACCGCTCCCAGCTCCACTTGGGCGGTAGCCTTCAATGCAGTGGCGGATTCTGAAAGCGCAGCGAACTCGTCCGACGTTGAGGCTCTGCACATTCAACAAGCGCAGGGAACATTCAGTTCACCGGTCTTTGGCAAGCCGTTCGACTTTACTGAGCTGACGCCGCGCGGTTATTACACCGCTACGCCAGAGATGCAGGAGTACTTCAAGGCTGTTCATTACCTCACGACTGCTGCTGCGGCGATCGACGCCACTCCTTTGAATTCGCTGCCCGACGATGTCAAAGCGAAAGCGATGCAGTGGATCGCAGCTTACACCGCCTACATCGCTCCCAGCCGCTCGCCGCTGGTTTGGAGTGCTGGAGCATTTGTTCCGCCCTCATTCGCACTGCATCCCGTCACCAGCCCGCAGATCTTTCCGCTCTCATGGGGCTTTGACAACGAGGTGCTGCTCTCAACCGTCTTCCACTCCGATTGGCCTGCCGCCGAGCAGATCACCGGGCCCAAAGGCCCGCGTGGACTGCCCTCAGGTCTCGATCTGGCGGCAGCCCTGGGCAGCGGCTACGCTCGCTCGTTGCTGAAGACCGACCTTGCAGCGT
>JBEKWT010000188.1:0-6259 GCA_049512795.1 Occallatibacter sp. | reverse complement strand
CAATCGATGGTTCGGCCGTCGATGCGGGGAGGTGTGCCGGTTTTGAGGCGGCAGGTGCGGAGGCCGAGAGCGCGGAGTGCTTCACCGAGAAGGACAGAGGCCGGCTCGCCGCTGCGGCCGGCAGGATAGCGCTCTTCGCCGCAGTGAATGAGGCCGTTGAGGAAGGTTCCGGTGGTGATGATGGTGGCGCCGGCGAGGAGGTTGCGGCCGTCGCGGAGCTTGAGGCCGAGAACGCGGCGGTGGGGGCGGGCGGGGCGTGGGAGCTCAGGCGGGAAGGATGAGTTCTCTTCCCCGGTCCCCAAGTGCGAGGGACCGGGGGCACCCAACGCTTCATCTGTCCTCGGTCCTTCGTATTCTTGTTCCCTTGTTCCCTCGGTCCCTTGTTCCCTGTCTTCGAGGACGAGGTCGACGACTTCTGCCTGGCGGATGTGGAGGCCGGGCTGAGACTCGAGGACCTCGCGCATTTTGACGCGGTAGAGCTGCTTGTCGCACTGGGCGCGAGGGCTCCAGACGGCGGGGCCGCGCGAGGCGTTGAGGAGGCGGAACTGGATGCCAACGGCGTCGGCAACTTCTCCCATGATGCCGCCGAGAGCGTCGACTTCCCGGACGAGATGGCCCTTGGCGACGCCGCCGATGGCGGGGTTGCAGCTCATCTGGGCGATGAGGTCGAGGTTCATGGTGATGAGCGCGGTCTTGAGGCCCATGCGGGCGGCGGCCATGGCGGCTTCGCACCCGGCGTGTCCGGCGCCGACGACAACGACATCGTATTGCTCGGTGAAAGCCATCCGATTCTATTTTACGGGTGGAATCAGAGCGGCGCAGCGTTGCGATGAGAGACTGCGGGATCAATAGGCGATGGCGTAGGCGTGGGCTTCAAAGTCGGGCGGGGCTGCGTTGCTCGGGTTGGTGAGATTGGAGTGAACGCAGACGTGGACTGGCACGCCCGGAGTGAGGTCGTTGACGTCAATATCGGCGATGAGCAAGGAGGGCCGGCCTCCGAACAGATTATGACGGCCGCTCTGGTTGACGATCCGGAAGGGAACGGGCCGGTCCCATTGGGTGACTTCGAGGGTAAGGGGTTGGCGCTCGCTTTGGGGCGGGCGGGCGCCAGCGGAGCCGCCTTGCCGAGGCTGACCTGCGGATGCACTCGCCCGCACGACGATGCGCAGGACGCCCTGGACGGGCGGATCGAGGCTTGCCTCAATTGTGCCGGAGGCGCCGATGTGGAAGTCGGCGTCAATGGCCTCGACGGAGCGGGCCTTTGAGTGGGCGGCAGAAGCGATGGCCGCGCCACTGGCCAGCAATGCCAGGAATAGATTCCGCGAGGCTGACCGACGGCGAATCATCGCTGGGTCTCCCGGAATGAGGTAAGGCGGCGAGGAACCCATTACGCCGCCTGCAGTTCAAGAATGATGGCCGCGCCGCGCGGCTGCAGGTTCACGGCGGAGGCTCGGCCATTCTGGTCGCGCAGAATGGTGGCGCAGAGGCTGAGGCCCATTCCGGCTGTTTCGGCGCCGGCGCGGGCGGGAACAAACGGATCGAAGGCGCGCTCCGGGTTCAGGAAGCCGGGCCCGGAGTGAGTGACGGAGATGTGCACGAGGCTGCCCTCACGGGCTGCTTCAAGGCGAATCGTTTTAGATTCCCGGGGAGCCGTCTCGGGACTTTCACGCTCGACCGCGCCGATCGCGTATTGCATGCAATGGAGCAACGCCTGACGCAACTGCTGCGCGCCACAAAGAATTCGTGGCATTCCGGGCGCCACATTGACCTGGAATTCTATGGAACGCTGCAGAAATTCAGGACGGTAGAGCTGCTCCATATCGGAGAGCAGCTCAGGGACCGAGATGGCGGCCGGCTGGTCAGAGTGCGCGTGCGAGACGCGGGAAAGGCTTTCAAGCGTGGAGCGGATACTCCGAGCTTCAGTGACGATGGCCTCGATGGCTTTGCGATCCTGGGCATCCAGCGAGGACGATTCCTGGAGCAGAGAGGCAAAGCCAAGGATGACCGTGAGCGGACTATTCAACTGCTGTGTAACGTTGCCTGCCAACTGGCCGAGACCGGCGAACCGCTCCGAGTCAATGAGCTTTTCAAAGAGCATGGTTTGACTGCGCGTGGCCTGAATGCGAGCAACGAGCATTTCGATGGGAAGCAGATCGTCGAGGCGGGGTGCGTCGCCGAATGCGCCCACACCGCGGCCGTCTTCAGCGCGCATTCCCTTGAGCAAAACAGCTCCGTCGACGCCGGAGCGGCCGATCATGGGAACGGCAAGAACAGAGGTGAAACGAAGACGCTCGAGGTCGTCACCGGGGATAAGCCAGGGCGAGAGATCGAGGCGGATCGTCTTGCTGTGTGCGACGGCTACAGGGACCGAACCCGACGCCAGGAATCCTTCAACGGGAATTCGCTTTGCCAGTTGACCGAGCGGCCTGGCGATAGCAATCTCCAACCCCGCACATCCGGCCAACCGGTAGCGTCCGCCGCTTTCAAGCAGCAACGCGGCCTGGGTGAAGCAGCTGTTCCTGACGACGGTGTCACAGATATCGGCGCCCTGGCGGTCAAAGTCTTCGACCCTGCGGCGAGTGAGCATGAGGTTGGCGTACGCCTCAAGCTGGCGGCGGGCGCTGCGCTCGCGCTGCTGCGCTGCTTTGTTGCTGTTTAGCTCATCTTCGAGGGCGAGCATGATCATGCCGACCGCGGCGACTACCTTGGCCATGGCAATCGCGCGCGAGAGATAGAGGTCGAGAAGCGCGTTTTGGCCGACCAGGTGAAGAACGTGAAGACAGGCGAGCGACCAGACGAGAAAGCCGAGGACGCTGAGGAAGACTCCCGGAGAAAATCGACGAGAGACGAAGACGAGCAGGACCGCAGCCAACTGGAGGTTGACGCATTCGACAAAGGTCAGGCCTGCGCCAGCCCCGAGCATGTAACAGACCCAGATGGCAAAGGCGCCCAGGACGGCCATGAACGAAACCCCGATCCAGACGGGCAAAGAGCCCCTGGTCATTCCCCAGAAGACGCCCACGGCGAAGCTCACGCCTACAAGAAGTGGAAAGAGGAGGAAGAGCGGGCCGCGAGGCTGGACACCGCCGAAGACTCCGTAAAGAAGGATGGAATAGAGGACAAGAAAAGCCGCATAGGGGACGACGAAGAGGACTTGAAAACGTCCAACGCGGAAGCGAAGCGGGGACAACGATCCGAGAAACATGGCGGCGCTCAACTGAATGAACGTTTGACCGGAAGCCACCAGCCATGGGGAACCCGCTCCCGGGTAGCCATTCATCGTGTAGAGAAGAACCATCGCAACGATGGAAAAGAGGAAGCCCAGGAACCAGAGCAGGGAGCGCGCGTCGCGGAAGCGGAGATAGAGGTAGCCGAAGGCGGGGAGGAGCAACGCCGTCAGGATGAGTGCCGGGAGATGATAATAGTCGGGCACGGAAGCCGCGAATCTCCTTCCCTATCGCCGGAAAGTGCAGATCCTTCGATACTTGCCGATCCGGGCCCGGTTCTCGCCTGAGAGCCCCAAATGGCGAGGATGCACGTCCGCCCAAAGCGCCGTATAGGGCGTTCCATGGCTAGTATCGGGGCCTCCCGAGAGCGAAGTATATGCGTCTAAAGTTGCAACGAGGTGAGAGTATTGGGCAAGAGATTCCCGGTCCCCAAGAGCGCATGCGGGAATCGCCCAGGAGGCGAGCTGAATTGATGATGCAACGCTGGATTGCGGCGATGGCAATGGCGGGCTGCGCCATGATGGTCGCGGCGCAGAACAAGGACACGTTTACGCCGATGCCGCTTGATTCAGGCTTCGGGCGCATGGATATTTCAGATCCTCCCATTTCACCGGAGCAGATTATCAAGGAGTTTTCGGCGAAGGAGACGCAGTTTCAGGACGCACTGGACCACTACACCTTCCGCCGCACGGCGCGCGTGGACGAGATCGACGACGACAACAAGACGAGTGGCGAGTGGTATGAGGTGGACGATGTGATCTTCGACCCGACCGGAAGGCGCACTGAGCGAGTGGACTTTGCGCCGCCAAACACGCTGAAACAGATTATGTTGTCGCCATCCGATCTCCAGGACTTGCAGCACGGCTATCCATTTGTGCTGACTACCGCGGATGTTCCGGCGTACGACGTCAAGTATGTGGGGCGGCAGAAAGTGGATGAGTTGGATTGTTACGTTTTTGACGTGAGCCCGAAGACGATCGCGAAGGGCAAGCGATATCTGGATGGGCGCATCTGGGTGGACGCAACCGACTTGCAAATTGTAGTGACCAACGGACGCATGGTGCCAGACGACACGCGCAAGAACTCTGAGGACCTACATGCGCCATTTATGACGTGGCGGCAGCAGATCGATGGCAACTACTGGTTCCCCGTGTATACAAAGGGCGAGGGAATCTTGCACTTCAGTGGCGGCTATGGCTATATGGCGCAGGACGTGCACATCAGGGAAACGATCAAATACACCGACTACAAGCGCTTTGGATCAACGAGCAAGGTGTTCTATAACGGGCAAGAGGTTACGAAAGACGGTCAACCCCCGGCGCCTGCGCCCAATAACCCACCTAAATAGAGGCAGACAGTGGATTGAACGGCGTTGGGGCCGAAAGGCATTGGCAGAAAGTATGCCAAGAACGTGAGTCGAGTGATCCGCAAGACGGCGGGTGCATCAGCCGGATGATCTACTAGATTTGTGACCGATAGCTCGAACAAGCGCGCTGCTCGGGAAGCAATGCGGCGCCTCCTGAAGCAAATTGCCATGCAAATTCTATGCGGATTGGCAGTCGTGGCGTTCTCGCGCCCATTGCCGACGGCTGCGCAGACGGCGGGACCGACTCAAGCGAAAGGTGAATCGAGCACGGGAAAGGACGCGGGCAAAGCCTCGGGAGGGGATTCGAGCGGGGATTCGAGCTCGGACAACAGCGCGGGCGGCGACTCCGATACGATATTTCCGCACACACAGACGGGGCGGTACTGGATTTCAGGCCAAGCGAACGTAATTCTGCAGGGTCACGGCGCGTTCAGGGCCAAGTACAGCGGGCCGAACAGCCTGACGGACTGGGCGCAAAACGCAACGACACATTTGTTGACGCTTTACACGGGATACGAGTTGTCGCAGAGCACCGAAGTCTTTGCCGACATCGAAGACGCGACAGGAAACGGCATCGCGGATACCGTCGGATTGGCGGGATTTGTGAACCTTGATGCGGTGCGAGTGAGGGAGGGCGTGCCAGAGAAGGACGACCCATACCTTGCGCAACTGATGCTGCGCCAGATCATCCCGTTGACGAACGAGCGAGTCTCAGTTCCCCGTGACGAGCTGGATCTCGCTACTTCGGTTCCGGCTCGCCGACTGGAGTTGCGCGCAGGAAAGATGGACCTGACGGATTTCTTCGATGTGAACGATTATGGTTCTGACAGCAACCTTCAGTTCCTGAATTGGACGGTGGACGACAATGGCGCCTACGACGTGGCGTCAAACACGAGGGGTTACACCGACGCCGTGATGGTGGAATACGACGATCCCTCGCGGGCCGTACGCTTTGCCGAAGCGCTGATGCCAAAGGTTGCGAACAGTGCATTTCTGGATGCCGATCTGGCACGGTCACGCTCGGAGAACCTCGAGCTGGAGGCGACCGGAAATCATATTCTGCATCGCGACGGCACGGTGCGGCTGCTTAGCTATCTGAATCATGGCAACATGGGGAATTACCGCGAGGCCAATGCGGAGTTCCTCACTGGCGAGACTGCGACGCCGGATATTATTGCCACGCGCAGGGAGGGACGGCACCGCTACGGCTTCGGCTTGAACATGGAGCAGGAAGTTCGGAACAATGTGGGAGTGTTCGCGCGCCTGGGCTGGAGCGATGGGCACAACGAAACCTATTGCTACACCGAAGACGACCGGACGGTGCAGATCGGCGGGCTGGCCATGGGCGACGCGTGGCGGCGCAGCAGCGATCGAGCCGGTGTGGCGTTTGTGACGAACGGGATTGTGGCATCGCATCAGCAGTACCTTGCGTTGGGCGGGGTGGGATTCCTGCTGGGAGACGGCGGATTGACTTATGGCCGGGAGAAGATTGTCGAGACTTTTTACACCGCTCACCTTTGGCGCGGATTTTTCATTTCTTACGACTTCCAGCACATTAACGACCCCGGCTATAACCAGGCGCGCGGGCCCGTTGCAGTTTCAGCGTTTCGCTTCCACACGGACTTTTGAGAGAGACAGGGACTGCGGGACTCGGGACTTCGGGACT
>JBEKWT010000187.1:0-6281 GCA_049512795.1 Occallatibacter sp. | reverse complement strand
CAGGGCGGTGAAGGGAACTCCGTGCTGCCGTTCTTGACGCATCTCAATCAAGTCGGTCAGACGGGTTCGACGCCGCGGCATGCGAAAGGGCTTGCTACCTGCTGCCACGGCGAAGAGCCGCACGTCGTGGGCTGGCGATTCGTCGGCGAGCGGCGAGCGGTGTCGCTCGATCCGAATTGCGGATGGACGCGCGGGAAAGCCGACGTGGTTTATGTGGCGGACGCATTCAAAGTAATGGCGCGCGTGAACGCACTGCTGGAATAAGCAGCTTCCGGCTCCTAGCTTCTGTTTTGAAAGCGCAAGACCCCAGGGACGCAAAAATCGTCCAGATGATTGAAAACAAAGCGCAAATCGCACTACCCAAGTTTGCCGATAATTAGCCCCACTTGGCGCACAATGGTTCCATGATCAACGCACCGGTCCAGACTCGCAGCCTGCTACCGTCTACCGGCTGCCCCGCTCTTCGAACCACTAGCCACTAACCACTAATCACTGCCTCTACCCACCCCCCGTGCCGTTTTGTGAAACTGTGAAACTGTGAAACTGTGGAGCGTTCCGAATCAACAGGTTGCAGCCGGTCGCTCCACAGTTTCACAGTTTCACAGGGTTTTTTTCGTCCTTTCTCGCACCGCGCGCTCCCGCCGCGGCAAACGGACAAACCCGCGGGAATCAATAATCTGAGCGCCTTTCCGCGCGATTCACAAGTTTCCGGTTTCTCTGTGTTAGGTTGGAAATTTGGAGTGAAATAGACAGATATGGCGCCAATTTCGGACTTTATCAAGCATCATTATCGTCATTTCAACGCCGCGGCTTTGATCGATGCGGCCGAGGCCTACAACAAGCTGCTGGCCGAGGGCGGCAAGATGTTTGTGACAATTGCCGGCGCGATGAGCACGGCGGAGCTGGGGCTGTCGCTCGCCGAGATGATCCGCCAGGACAAGATTCACGGGATCTGCTGCACAGGGGCGAACCTTGAAGAAGATGTGTTCAACCTTGTGGCGCACAACTTTTATGAGCGCGTGCCAGGCTATCGCGACCTGACGCCGGCCGACGAGGCGGCGCTGCTGGCGCGGCACATGAACCGCGTGACGGATACATGCATTCCCGAGATGGAAGCGATGCGGCGGATTGAGAACGAGGTGTTGGCGGAGTGGGTGAAGGCGGACAAGGTCGGCGAGCGGTGGTTTCCGCACCAGTTCATGTACAAGATTCTGCTGTCGGGCGTGCTGAAGAAGAGCTACCAGATCGATCCGAAGGATAGTTGGCTGCTGGCGGCGGCCGAAAAAAATCTACCAATGTTCGTGCCGGGGTGGGAGGACGCGACGCTGGGGAACATGTACGCGGGCCACTGCATCACGGGCGACGTGAAGAAAGTACACACGGTGCGGACGGGCATTGAGTACATGATGGAGCTGGCGGAGTGGTACACGGAGACGACGAAGAAGACGCCGCTGGGGTTCTTCCAGATCGGGGGCGGGATCGCGGGCGACTTCCCGATTTGCGTCGTGCCGATGCTGCACCAGGATTTGCAGCGCGATCATGTGCCGCTGTGGGCGTACTTCTGCCAAATTTCGGACTCGACGACGAGCTATGGGTCGTATTCGGGCGCGGTGCCGAACGAGAAGATCACGTGGGGCAAGCTGGGCGAGAAGACTCCGAAGTTCATTATCGAGAGCGACGCTAGCATTGTGGCGCCGCTGGTGTTTGCGTATGTTCTGGGCTGGTGAAAAAGCGGCTACTATTTGCTAGCTTCTAGCTACTAGCACGCAGTGGTGGGTCGGCGGTTGCGGGAAGATTGCGTGGATGATGTGCACAGGAAAATGAAAAAGCGAACAGTGGCCAGGATCGTGGCGGCGAGCCTGCTGATGGCTGGTGCGGTTGTGGGCGCGGCGCAGGATCAGGGAGCGTGGCAAGCGGCGAGCACAAATGCCACGTCGATCACAAACAACATTGCGATTTCAAAAGACAGACTATCGATCGACTATTTGACGTTTCCGCTGGCGCCGATTCGCACCTTGAAACCGGTGGAGGTGAGCGCGGTGTTCGACGCGGACGTGAACGCGGGGATCAGCGGGATGCTTTACCGGTTGAGAGTGCCGGCAGGGCAACGCTTTCTGCACAAAGGCACTTTGTGCGGGGACCAGGACACGCAGTGGATGGCGACCTACGTTACGGGGCACACACTCAAAGTGGCGTTTTTCTCAGGTGACGATATGCCGGTGTTCACATTCGATGCGATCTCGAATTCGACGGCACTGTGCGGGACGTTTGCATATTCGAGATAGCCGGTAGCTTGGCGCAAATGCGAGATGTGTGGGCACTCGCCATCGCGGCATTTGCTGGCCATGCATAGCGCGGCGATAGAATGCCTCATGTTCTCCCATCGATGCAGAGGCGCTTCCGGCTGCGTGGTGCTGATCTTTGTCGGAGCAGCCCTTTGGCCTGCCCGTGCGAATACACCGGCCCCGGCAAGCTTGCCCTTGGCGCAGATTCTGGCGTTGATGGAGCATCACAATCAAATTCAGCGGGAGGAATTGAAGCACTACAGTGCGGTGCGGCGATACCATGTCGAGTACCGAGGACTTGCAAACCTCGAGGCAGGGATGGAGGTTGAGATCGACTTTAATGCCACTTCAGGAAAGAGTTTTCGCATTGTGTCTCAGAGCGGTTCGAAGATTCTTGGAGAGAAAGTTCTGAAGAGGGCGATGGACAGCGAAAAAGAGGCCTCAGAGGACGGAGGGGCGACCGCGTTATCGCCGGCGAATTACCGATTCCAGTTGCAGGGGAGCGAGAGCGTGGATGGACGCCCGGCCTACATTCTAAGTGTTGAGCCGCTGCGGGAAAGCAAGTTTCTGTATCGAGGCAAGGTCTGGGTGGATGCGATCGACTTCGCGGTAGCGAAGGTCGAGGCTGCGCCGGCGAAGAATCCTTCGTTCTGGATTTCACGAACGCTGATTCGATATACAAGCGCGAAGACGGGAAGCTTCTGGCTGCCGCAACGGAGCCGCAGCGAAAGCAAAATTCGAATCGGAGGCACTGCCGTGCTGACTATCGATTACGGGACTTACCAGATCAATTGGGATAAGCCGCATTCCGGTGGCGCAGACTGACCCGCGGAAGTGTTCAAGCTGTTCAGCTCTTTGAGATGGCCACGAAGGGACCGCTCACCGCCGGCCCATTCATGCCCTCAAACGCGGGCCGGGCTAATGCGGGCAAACCGATCTCCCACTTGGGGCCTTCGAGTTCCGGCATCGGACGCGCTTGGAAGAGCTTCTTGCACTGGCTCGCGGTCCAGCGGGCCCAACGCTTTGACTTCTTGCGGCGAGCGCTGTCAGTGGAGATGCCGGTGCCTGCATACATCTGCCGGTAGAGCTTGGAGAGGAAGATGAAGCCGAGGCGCGCGCGCAGAGTCGGGGTGCAGGCGGATCGTTCCCAGATGGCGCCCCAAGTGTAGAACCTGTCCCAGACTTTTTGCGTGCGCTCGCGAATTTCGTCGGAGCTCATGGTGGGATGCGGCGTAAACATTTTGGGCCGCACTTCGGTGGGGATCATCCAGTAGCGCGTGATGGGCACGCCGCCGACCATCATGGGATTAACGGCCTGCTCCTTTTCCCAGCGCCCGAAATCGACAGTGCCGGGGAACGGAGTCATCATGACAAATTGAGCGAAGGTGACGCCGGCCTTGATCGCCATTTCGACAGTGGCGGTGAAGGTGGCGGGACGATCGGTGGGCAGGCCGAAGATGAACGAACCGAGGACATGAACGCCGTGCTGCTTGAAGGTCTGGAGTTGTTTGGCGAGGGCTTCGCCGGAGTAGTTCCAGTCCTTATAGACGGCCTTGAGCCCTTCGGGTGTGACCGCCTCGACGCCAACGAGCGCGCCCTTGATGTTGGCCTTGCGCATGGCGTCGAGGTAGCTTCCGTCTTCGCCCGCCTCCATGGTCATTTGCGTAAAGAACACCATGTCCTTCGGCAGCTTGGCCAACTCTTCCATGAGCTGCAGGCGCTCGTTGCGAATGGCGGTGAGCTCATCGAACCTGGCGGTGTTGCCCTGCTCGCGGGCGAGACGCAAATCGGTAAACGTGACGGGGTAGAAGTTGTCGTCGGCCAAGGCGATGAAACGGAATCCGAGGCGGCGCAGCGCGATGATTTCGTCGACGACATTTTGGAACTTCCGCTGGCGGGGCTTCTGTCCGTCGGTGCGCCAGACGCTGCAAAAGGAGCAGTGCTTGGGGCAGCCGCGGATGGTTTGCACCGAGGCCCACATATACTTTTGGGGATCCATGAGGTCCCAGCGCGCGGAGAGGAATTCGCTGCCTTCGATGCGGCCGCCTTCGTAGATTTTTTCGGGCTTGCCGGCGACGCAATCGGTGACGACACGAGCCCAGGCAAGATCGCCGTCGCCTTTAACCACCGCATGGGCCTGGCCGCTTTCGAGCGCTTCATCTGGAAAAAGGGTGGCATGAATGCCGCCATAGACCACCCACGCGCCACGGTCGCGGGCCATACGACCGACTGCGTATCCGCGCAGGGCGTTGCCGGTGTGCACGCTGATACCGACGATGTCGCCGGGCTGGATGGACTCGGGGACGATCTGCTCGAGCGACTCATCGATGAGGATGGGATCTCCGACGGAACGCGGAGTGGCGGCTGCAAGGACGAATAGCCAACGCGGCGTGATGACCGCTGTACCAAAGGAATTGTCGCTGGGATTGACAAGATGAACGCGCAATCGGTGGAAACCTTTCGCCGTACAGGTGCGGTTGGCCTCACTGCGATTGCGGGGTTGCCGAAATGCGGGGGCGATGATGGGAAGCGGCATCTGAACAAAGGAGATGCCACGCAGAAGTGGGACTACGTCAAAACTACTCTGCAATCGAGCGTACGTCTCTCGAATCGGGTAAAACGGGCGAAAAGATCCTTGCCAGCATTGCTGGCAAGGCAGGATCTTTCTCGGAGAATTAGTTTTCCTAACACGTTTGGCTCATCGTACAGGTTTTGAGCGGGGCAATGTGGTCAATATTGACCACTTTTGGCGGGAATGAACAAAACTTCATGGAAAAGCAAAGGAGTTGAGCGCTGGTGGGGAGCTTAGCCGACACGAGAGCACTCTTCGACTGGGATGGGGACCTGCTCGACGATTTCGAGGCCGAAGCCCTCGAGGGCAGGGATGTGCATGGGGGTGTTTGAGAGGAGGCGAATGCGCTGGATGCCGAGGTCGGATAAGATTTGGCCGCCGAGGCCGATGGCGCGGAGGATGCGGCCAGAGCGGGCCTGGGAGCCCTCGCGGGAGCGCAGCTCCTGATGGAGGATGAGGCGGCCGGTCTCCTGCGGTGCGGCGGTGGCAGGGATGGCTGAGCTTTCCGGGTTGAACAGAGCGGTGGGGATGGTAGCTGGAAGGACAGCCGCGCCTTCTGAGTTGAACGGAGCGGCAGTGGTATGGTCGATGGCGAAGCCGCGCGAGGTGTTGTGAAGGTAAAGGACGACGCCGCAGCCTTCTTCGGCGATGATGCGCATGGACTGATCGAGAATCTCGCGGCAGTGGCAGTCGGCGGAGAAGATGTCGCCGGCTGTGCAGCGAGTGTGTACGCGGACGAGGACGGGATGCGGGCAGATGGGGCGCGAGTCGGTGGAAGGCGCGGATGTGGCGGCTCCGTTGAGGGCGACGTCAATCGCGTTTGAGAGGGGGCCGGCTGTCACGGTTGACGCAACTGAGGCGTCGTGCAGTCCGTTGGCGGCGGGCGGGGGAGCGGGGCCGGCGTGGAAGGCTGGGCAGTCGGGGCAGAGGTCGCCGCGGATGAGGGCGATGTGGCTTTCGCCGCCCTGGACCTGGCTCTCATAGGCGATCATGCGGAACTCGCCGTAGCGGGTTTGGACGCGGGACTCGCCGGCGCGGACGATGTAGCGCTCGTTGCGAAGGCGGTAGCGAATGAGCTCGGCGACGGTGATCATGCGGAGGCTGTGCTGCCGGCAGAAGGGGATGAGGTCAGGGATGCGGGCCATGGCGCCGTCGTCGCGCATGATTTCGCAGATGACGCCGGCGGGGGTGAGGCCGGCAAGGCGGGCGAGGTCGACAGAGGCCTCGGTTTGGCCGGCGCGGACGAGGACGCCACCGCGGCGGGCACGAAGCGGGAAGACGTGGCCGGGACGAACGAGGTCGGCTGCGGTCGAGCGGGGATCGATGGCGATGCGGATGGTGTGGGCGCGGTCGGCTGCCGAAATCCCTGTCGTCACGCCCTCGCGGGCTTCGATCGATTCAGTGAAGGCGGTGCCGAAGCGGGA
>JBEKWT010000186.1:0-6326 GCA_049512795.1 Occallatibacter sp. | reverse complement strand
GTCGGCCCCTTCGCCGGCATGCAGCAAGCCGCCGGCCAGGTCGACGAAAAGCAGTTCGTCCGCCTCGAAGCCATCATCAACTCCATGACGCCCCGCGAGCGCCGCAACCACGAAATCATCTCCGGCGCGCGCCGCAAGCGCATCGCCGCCGGCTCGGGCACCAGCGTCCAGGAAGTCAATCAACTCCTCCGCCAGTACGCGCAGATGGCAAAGATGTTCAAGCAGGTAGGCCGCGGCGGCCTGGCCAAGAGCATGATGCGCGGCGGCCTAAGCGGAATGGGCACCAAGCAGCGCTTCGGGCGGTAAACCGCAAGCCGCGCGACAAGAAAGAATCGTGCCGTCGATCACTCTCGCTGTATCGAACCTGCGTTAACCTGAGGATTCCATGACCGCTCTCCAGGACCAGCTCGACGAGATCACCCACAACACGCGCAACCTCGTCCAGCCTGAGCGCATGGCCGTCAGCGAGCGCGCCGTCGCTGACCTCTTCGCCTCCGGCATCGAAAACAAAATCCTCCCCGTCGGAGCCATCGCTCCCGAATTCACCCTCCCTGACGCCTCTGGTCGCCCCGTCCGCTCAGCCGACCTCCTCGCCCTTGGGCCCCTCGTCCTCAACTTCTTTCGCGGACGCTGGTGCGCCTACTGCGTCACCGAGCTCGAAGCCTGGCGCGACCTCTACCCGCGACTCCGAGAATCCGGCGCGCTCCTCGCCGCCATCGGCCCGCAAACCAGCCGCCAGAGCGACTTCATGGTCGGCCAACACAGCCTGCCTTTTCCCGTCCTCACCGACCCCGGCTGTGCCCTGGCCGAGCAATTCGGCCTCGCCTACACCATCCCCCAATACCACCGCGACTACTACCGCTCCATCCTCGTCAATATCCCCTTCGTCAATGGAATCGAAAAAAAGGGGGGCGACCAAAGCTGGCGCCTGGTCCTCCCCGCCACCTATGTCCTGGCCCGCGACCGCCGCGTTCTCTACGCCCAGGCCTACGCCGACTTCCGCGTCCGCCCCGAGCCTGAAGAGGTTCTCACCGCCGCCCTCGCGGCCGTCGGCCGCTGATCGCCTGCGCCGCTTCACCCGGCCCCCCGCGGGTACACCTAACCCCTTATTCCCGGCCAAATCTCGAAGATTCGGCCCCAAATTTGCATCCCTACTGACGAAAATCGCATCATATTAGTTGACAATATCTCACTCAATCTGCCATTCTGACTGCGCTGGATTGAGTCCAAAGGTAGGAAAAACATGGCTAAAATGATTGGAATCGACCTCGGTACCACCAACTCTTGCGTTGCCGTCATGGAAGGCGGCGAACCAAAAGTCATTCCGAATGAGGAGGGCGCGCGCACCACTCCCTCCATCGTCGCCTTCACCAAAAGCGGCGAGCGCCTCGTCGGCCAGGTTGCCAAACGCCAGGCCATCACGAACCCCGAGAACACGATCTTCTCCATCAAGCGCTTCATGGGCCGTCGCTACAACGAGGTCACCGACGAGATGAAGATGGTCCCCTTCAAGGTCGTCGCGCAGGGCGACCATGTGGGCGTTATCGCCCAGGGCAAGGAGTACACTCCGCCCGAAATCTCTGCCATGATCCTGCAGAAACTTAAAAAGAGCGCCGAAGCCTACCTCGGCGAGACGGTCACTGAGGCCGTCATCACCGTTCCGGCCTACTTCAACGACGCCCAGCGCCAGGCCACCAAGGACGCTGGCAAAATCGCCGGCCTCGACGTCAAGCGCATCGTCAATGAGCCCACTGCGGCCGCGCTCGCTTACGGCCTCGAGAAAAAGAAAGACGAAACCATCGCCGTCTACGACTTCGGCGGCGGCACATTCGATATCTCCATCCTCGAAGTCGGCGAAGGCGTTATCGAGGTCAAGTCGACCAACGGCGACACCCACCTCGGCGGCGACAATCTCGACCAGCGCATCGTCGAATGGCTGATCTCCGAATTCAAATCCGAGCATGGCCTCGACCTCACCTCCAAGGGCAACGAGATGGCCCTGCAGCGCCTCAAAGACGCCGCGGAAAAAGCCAAAATCGAGCTCTCGACCACCGTCGAAACCGAAATCAATCTGCCGTTTATCACCGCCGACGCTTCCGGCCCCAAGCACCTTGTCCGCAAGCTCACCCGCGCCAAACTGGAGCAGTTGGTCGGAGATCTTGTCGATCGCTCCATCGAGCCTTGCAAGAAAGCCTTGTCCGATGCCGGCGTCACCGTCAGCCAGATTCACGAGGTCGTTCTCGTCGGCGGACAGACCCGCATGCCGCTTATTCAGGAGCTGGTCAAGAAGCTCTTCGGGAAAGAGCCGCATCGCGGCGTCAATCCCGATGAAGTTGTTGCCATCGGCGCGGCCGTGCAGGCGGGCGTGCTCACCGGCGACGTCAAGGATCTTCTGCTGCTCGACGTCACTCCTCTCACCCTGTCCATCGAGACGCTGGGCGGCGTGGCTACGCCGATGATTCCGCGCAACACCACCATCCCCACCAAGAAGACCGAGACCTTCTCGACGGCTGCCGACAACCAGACCGAAGTCGAGGTCCACGTTCTTCAGGGCGAGCGTCCCATGGCAGCGCAAAACCGCACCCTGGGCAAGTTCAAGCTGGGCGGCATCATGCCCGCGCCGCGCGGAATTCCGCAAATCGAAGTCACCTTCGACATCGATGCCAACGGAATCCTCAACGTGACCGCGAAGGACAATGCCACCGGCAAGGACACACGCATCACCATCACCTCGAGCTCCGGCCTGTCGAAGGAAGAAGTCGAGAAGATGGCGAAAGAAGCCGACGCCCACGCCGCGGAAGACAAGGAGCAGCGCGAGTCGATCGAGGCCCGCAACTCCCTCGACGGTCTCGTCTACAACATCGAGAAGATGCTTAAGGACTCGGGCGAAAAGGTGCAGGCCGCGGACAAGACCGAGGTCGAATCGGCCCTGGCCGACGCCAAGAAGACGCTCGAAGGCTCGCCTTCGACTTCTGAAATGCGTTCGGCGCACGACAAGCTGACCCAGGCCAGCCACAAGCTGGCAGAGGCGCTCTACAAAGCCAGCTCCTCGCAGGGCGCTGCGCCGGGCGGCACTTCGGACGGCGGTGCTGCGGGTGCACCTCCCGCCGGCGAGCAGAAGAAAGACGAAGGGGTCATCGACGCCGAGTACGTGGACGTCGACGACAAGAAATAAGGACTGGCCGTAAAGGCAATCCTACCCCTTGGGCGAAAAAACGGGGAGCGGAAAGTATCACAGCAGTGGGTGCCCCATCCTAAACGCGTTCTTTGCGTTTAGGGTGGGATAGCACAGAAGCAGAACGGTCATCGGGGTGGGCGGCGACGATGCCGTTCACCCCGGTTTCTTATGATGGAAGATAGAAGCAGGTGAGGCGATTGAGACTTCGCCGATGAAGACTTGGGGATGCTGGCAAAACGCATGCAACATAACGCGTAACGCGGAGTTGAAGCGGATCTGAGATAAGAAAGCACTCATGGCTACCACGACTCAGAAAGACTATTACGCAACGCTCGGCGTCAAGAAGACGGCCACGCCGGATGAGATTCGCAAGGCCTTCCGCAAGGCCGCGCGCAAGTACCACCCCGACGTCAATCCCAACGACAAGCGCGCCGAAGAAAAGTTCAAGGAAATCTCCGAGGCCAACGACATCCTCTCGGACGAGAAGAAGCGCAAGATTTACGACCAGGTCGGTTTCTACTCCGATCAAATCGACCCCACGCAGGCCGAGGCCTACGCGCGCCAGCAGCGCTCCGGCAGCCAGGGCGGCCAGCCCCCCGTCGATTTCGGCGGCTTCGACTTCTCGGGCTTTCAAGGCGACCCCGGCGCGCAGGCCGGCGCGAATCCCTTCGCCTCGGGCAGCTTCAAAGACATCTTTTCCGGAATCTTCAGTGGCGCTCAGCGGCATCCGCAGCCGCCTCGCGGCCCTCAGCCCGGCACCGACCTCGAATACCAGGCCACAGTCGATTTCTGGACCGCCATTCGCGGCGGCCAGGCGCGCATCCAGATCAACCGCCAGGAGACCTGCCCCTCCTGCCACGGCCAGGCGAGCACCGGCGGCACCGAGTGCTCCGAGTGCCACGGCACCGGCCAGGTCACGCAGATGGGCGGCCGCATGAAGTTCAACATCACCTGCCCTCGCTGCAACGGCACCGGTCACGCCTCCAGCGACTGCCCCAACTGCCACGGCGAGGGTACCATCACGCGTTCTGAAACCGTCGATTTTCGCATCAAGGCGGGCACACGCGACGGCCAGCGCATCCGCCTGCAGGGCAAAGGCAACGCCGGCATCAACGGCGGTCCCGCAGGCGATCTGTTCCTCATCGTGCGTACCGGCACCAATCCCGTCTTTACGCGCGTAGGCGACGACATTCAGCTCACCGTCCCCATCACCGTAGCCGAAGCTGCGCTCGGCGCCAAGGTCGAAGTGCCCACCATCGACGGCCGCGCGCATTTGAAGATTCCGCCCGGCACGCAGAGCGGGCAAAAGCTGCGCATGAGGGAGCGCGGCGTTGAGAGCGCTTCACATCCCGGCCAGCGCGGCGATGAGATCGTCACTGTCGAGGTCGCCGTGCCGCACCTGAACGACGAGCGTAGCCGCGAGATCATGCGCGAGCTAGCCCGCCTCAACCCCGGCGACCCGCGCAAGACGCTGTTCGACAAGTTGTAAGATTTGCGCGGAAATAACCATAGGCTACAAATGGATCGGCTAGGCTGATTGGAGAAAGTACGATGGCCACAAAACGCAAATCCAAAGGCGCCTACATGATCTCGGCCGTGGCCGAGATGTACGAAATCCATCCCCAAACCCTCCGCCTCTACGAGCGCGAAGGCCTGCTCAAGCCCTCGCGTACCGAGGGCAACACGCGCCTCTACACCGACGAGGATCTCGAGCGCCTGGAGTTCATCCTCAACCTTGCGCGCGACCTCGGCGTCAACATTGCCGGCATCGCCATCATCCTCCAGATGCGCGAGCGCATGGAAGAGATGAACCGCCAGATGCAGAGCTTCGTCGAATACGTCCGCACCGAAATGCTTGCGCGCTTTCAGCAGGCCGCCTCAGGCTCGTCCGCCGCCATCGTCCCCATCCGCAAGCCGGTCGCCCCGCAGCGCCCTCCGGCAACGCGTAAACCCTAATTGATTTGTAGCGCCGGTCTCCCGGCCGGCAGTCGTGCGGGCCTGCAGACGCGCGCCCGCCCACTCACCAGCCCGCTCGCTCGCGCCGCAAGCTCCCCACAATAATTGGAGTGCCCCTGGTCCGGATCCTGGGACCAGGGATAGCACGGCCCCGCCGCGACTCGCTCACTCGCCCCCTTGTTCCCTGTCTTAGTATTCTTGAACCTGCATGCCGTACGTCCTTCTCGCGCTCGCCCTCTTCGGCCTCATCACCTCCACGGTCTTCGCCGGAATCGTTCTATGGGCCGTCCCCGGCTTTCTACGCGAACGCCGCAGCGCCCTCGCCGCGCTCGCCACCCGCCCCGGCTTCACCCCACCGCTCTCGCTCTTCAAGCCCCTCCACGGGGCCGACCCCGGCCTTGAAGCCTACCTCGAAAGCTTTTTCACACAGGACTACCCCGCCTACGAAATTCTTTTCTGCGCCCGCGACTCCAATGACGCCGGCCTCGCCACGGCCCGCCGCGTAGCTGCGCGCCACCCCAACATTCCCGTCAAGTTTTTATCCACTGGCGGCCAACCCGACTACATCAACGACAAAGTCATCTCGCTCGAAAAAATGGCCGCCGAGGCCGCGCACGAAATCTTCGTCATTAGCGACAGCGACGTCCGCGTCACGCCGGACTACCTCCGCGCCATGGCCCTCCCCTTCGCTGACGAGCGCGTCGGCGGCATGTGCTGCCTCTATCGCGGAGTCGCCGCGCAGAATCGAATCTGGGGCAGCCTCTGGGCGCGCCTCGAGGCCGTCGGCATGTCCGTCGAAATGTCGTCCGGTGTCCTTGCCGCTCGCGCCATGGAAGGCATGAAGTTCACACTCGGCCCCACCATGGCCTTCCGCCGCGAGACCATCCGACAAATGGGCGGCTTCCGCGTCACCGCCGACTATTGCGCCGACGATTTCGTCCTCGGCAACGAGACCCACAAGCTGGGCCAGACCGTCGCCCTCAGCCACCACTCCATCGACCACATGGTCCTGCATTCGAGTCTCGCCGGCTCGCTGAAGCACCAAATTCGCTGGATGAAATCCACGCGCTTTTCCAGGCCCCTGGGCCACGTCGGC
Organism: Occallatibacter sp.; assembly: GCA_049512795.1. GTDB lineage: Bacteria > Acidobacteriota > Terriglobia > Terriglobales > Acidobacteriaceae > Telmatobacter. The sequence continues at coordinate 96 of JBEKWT010000186.1, read as the reverse complement.
GCAGCGCTCACCTTCAGCGTGCCCTTCGGCCTGCTCGCGCTCGCTGCGACAGCCAGGCTTGGCCATCCCGCCTGGGGTTTTGGGCTTCTCGCGTGG
>JBEKWT010000185.1:0-6334 GCA_049512795.1 Occallatibacter sp. | reverse complement strand
CCGCCAGTGAGATGTCCATCCGGTTCAGCTGGCACCATGCGATCAGCCGCACCAGCGCGCCTTCAAGCTCACGAACGTTGGTGCGCACATTTGAAGCCACGAACAGCGCCACATCGGTCGGTAGTTGTGCCTGCTCGCTTTCCGCCTTCTTCAGCAGGATGGCCACCTTGGTCTCAAGATCGGGCGGCTGAATGTCCGCAATCAGTCCCCACTCGAAGCGCGAGCGGAGCCGTTCCTCAATCTCCGTCAGCTCTTTGGGCGGCCGGTCTGAAGCGATCACTACCTGCTTCATGCTCTCGTGCAGCGCATTGAACGTGTGGAAGAACTCTTCCTGCGTGCGCTCCTTCTGCGAGATGAACTGAATATCGTCGATCAGCAGCACTTCCACCGTGCGGAAGCGGTCGCGGAAACTGGTCATGCGATCGTTGCGGATGGAGTTGATCATCTCGTTGGTGAACTTTTCCGCCGAGACATAGCAGATGTTCGCGGCCGGCTGTCTCCGTTTCACCTCGTGCCCGATGGCGTGCATCAAGTGAGTCTTGCCCATTCCCACTCCGCCATAGAGAAACAGCGGATTGTAGGCACGCGAGGGGCGTTCCGCCACAGCCAGAGCCGCGGCGCGCGCAAATTGATTTCCATTGCCGCTGACGAAGGCATCGAATGTGTAGCGTTGGTTGAGCTGCGCCGCGGTCGACCAGTCGAACCGGCCCTGCTCTGGCGCGCGCGCGGCGTTGGCCGGAGGCGCTGTGGGCGCGTGAGACGCCACGGGACCAAATCCACCATCCCTGCGCTGTGGTGGAATCGATGGGTCCTCATCGACGGTGACGAAACACACGTCATCGAACTCCAGCGACTGAAGATCGATCGCTTCCTGAATCAGGTCGCCGTACTTGTCGCCAATGTGCTGGAACTCGGGTGAAGGCACGCGCACGTACAGCTTCCGCCCTGATGCATGGCTGAATCGAGTGGGCTTGAGCCACGTCTCGAATGATTGACGGATGACCTTCTTCTCGAGTGCTGCCAGAATCTGGAGCCAGGGATTAAGTGCAGAAGTCGGGGTAGTCGCAAATGCCATCGTACAATCCTTGCCGATTCCCCCGGCGTTGCGCCGGGCGGTTCGTTTGCTGAATTTCAGGCAACGGCTTCTTCCACGCGCAATGCATATTGCTTTGCGCTTGCTTTCTGGCGGCCGTCAACCTGTCTACAACTGGTCCGCCCCGAAGGATTCAACACTGGGGCTGTCGAGTAAATTTCGTAGCGCAGAACGCTCGAAATTTCACGCGAAATTTCAGGAACGGTCCCGATAGTAGCACAAACCGAGGCCGTTGCAATCCCCTATTCACACAAGTTTTCTGCGATCTCGAAGAGTTGCACCAAGGATGGTGAAACTTCGCGCGTTGGTTACCCGCATTACTGAAGTGCGACGCTCAAGCCGCGCTTTTCACTTCAACTTTGCAGCTCTCTTTCAGCATAACCTCGGCTCCGCATCTCCCTTGCCACATCGTGAAGCGCGCTCCTCCGCTGGATTCCGGAATTCGCCTACGTTATACTTGGAATTGCTACGATCGCGTTTTCGGCAATCAGGCAATGCGAGGCCACAACGGTAAAGTCAACGCGACCAACAGGGAGCGTTGACTATCCTCGGTTTCAAGAACCGCACGCAATTGCCGAAAACGCCGTAAATCGCAGATTTTCTTTCGGAAACAGGAGCGGGTCACGATGCCCAAGCGCACATTTCAACCCAACCGCCGCCACCGTGCGAAGACGCACGGCTTCCGGGCGCGCATGAAGTCCAACGCCGGCGCCGCCGTGCTCAGCCGCCGCCGCGCCGCCGGACGCAAGCGCGTCTCTGTCAGCCCCGGGCATCGCGACTGATTCTCCGTCCGGTTCTTGATTCCAGAGCTGCGCCGCTTGGACTCGAAACCGCCGCGCAGCGCCAACATTTGGCCCTAATGACTCCAGCCTCAAAACCTGTCCAGCGTCAAAGCCTGGCGGGCTCGCGCCTGCGCAAGCACGCCGACTATGTGCGCGCCTACGCAGCCGGCCGCAAGCACCAGTCCGCCGCGATGAGCTGGTTCCTGGCCCCGCAGGTCGCCCCGCAAACGCACGAAGCTGAAGCCGCAAATCTTCCCGCCGCGGCGCGCGTCGGTCTCACCGTTGGCAAAGTGATGGGCAAAGCCCACCAGCGCAACCGCATCAAGCGCCGCATGCGCGAGGCTCTGCGCCGCCACGTCGATCTCCTTCCAGCCGGCTGCGACCTCATCTTTCACCCGCGCCGCAGCGTGCTTACCATCGAATTCTCGCAACTTGAGCGGGAGATTGTGCGTATCCTTGAACAAGCCCGGCTCGAAGTGACTCGGCTCGAAGTGACCCGGTTCGACGCGGCGCGCTCTCCGAAGCGCAACTCGGCGCTCTCCGTCCCCAAAGCCCGGCTGACGCCCGCACCATGACGCGCATCTTGCTCGCATTGATCGCTTTCTACCGCCGCTGGCTTTCGCCGGCGCTGCATTCGCTGCACCCGGGCGGCTGCAAATATCTGCCCACCTGCAGTGAGTATGCAGCCATGGCCATTGCCACTCATGGCCCGCTGCGCGGTTCTGCGCTTGCCGCCTGGAGATTGCTGCGCTGCCATCCCTTTGCGCGCGGAGGATTCGATCCTGTCCCTGCGGCCGCCGTCCGGCCCGCTCACCCAGTCCAGTCGCAGCATCGCGCCCCAACTGCTCGCCCCCACGAACCTTTACCATAGGTAGAGCGGCTGCCCGGCGGGCTGCCCTCTCTCGAAAACGATAGGAAGTTTCCTTTGCCCGAAGTTCACAATCCCAATCTGCAATCGCAGGGCTCCGGCGGTGGTGGTGGCGACATGCGCTCCACCATGGCCTTTATGCTCGTTGTGCTGGCAGCCTTCCTTGGCTATCAGTACTTCTTCAACAAGCCCAAGCCGCAAGAGCAGCCGCCAGAGCAGCCAACCGCTGTCGCTCAAACCCAGCCGGCCGCGCCAGCGGCCCAGGCAGCGCCGGGCCAGCCGCCCGCTTCCGTAGCCGCTTCGCCCAGCGCCACGCCGCAAATCGCCGCCTCCATTGAGACCGTCACCACGATCGAGAATGAGCTCTTCAAAATCGAGTTCACCAATCGCGGCGCGCAGGTTCAGCATTGGATCCTGAAGAAATACCTTGACTCGACAGGCAAACCCCTTGACCTCGTGCAGCCACAGGCCGCCGCGCACGTTGAGGCTGCGGAGCACCTCGGCCTTCCTCTGTCGCTCTTTACCTACGATCCGGCGCTTACTACGCAGCTGAATCAGGCGCTTTACCAGTTCACGGTCGCCGGCGCGCAACCCTCGGCCACCGGGCTCGTGGTCGCGCCCGCCTCCATCACGTTTCACTACGCGGCCAATGGTCTCGACGTAACAAAGACCTTTCGCTTCGACTCCAGCTACGTCATCACCGTCGAGGTCGAGGTAAAGCAAAACGGCGCGCCAGTCCGCGCGCTGGTTGCCTGGCCAGCCGGTTTGGGCGACATGGAAGAGTTCCAGCACACCTCGATGATTCCGTCGCGGAATCGGACCCCCTCCTTCTTTGCATGGTCGATCGACGGAAAGCAGGACTCCGAGGCCGCGCAGAAGGTAAGCGGAAACAACACGCTCGACGAGCCATACCAATTCGCCGCCGTCACCGATCTCTACTTCGCCTCGGCCTTCCTGCCCGACGTACCCGATCGCACTACCTTGGTCACGCTTCACACCTCGGTCGAGCTGCCCGGCGATGCCTCCGATCCAAACAGCAAAAAGATCACCGCTGAAGTTCTTGGTCTGGCGATCGGCGACACCAGCGGCGACACGCATTTGCGCTTGTTCGTCGGGCCCAAGGCAACCGATGTGCTCAAGTCGGTCCACGCCACGGGCGCCGATGGAAAGCCCGACGGCCCTAACCTCGAATCGCTCATCCAGTATGGCTGGATGACCATTATCGCCAAGCCGCTTTATCTCGCGCTGCGCTTCATGTTGCGGATTGGAATCTCCAACTGGGGCTGGGCCATCATCGTCTTCACCGCGCTCTTCAATCTGGCGCTCCTGCCCACCCGCCTCATGATGACCAAGTCCTCGCTGAAGATGATGCGAATCCAGCCCAAGGTCGACGCTATCAAGAAGCGTTACGCGAATCTCAAAATGAACGACCCCAAGCGCAACGAGATGAACGCGGAGATGATGGCGCTCTATAAAACCGAGGGCGTGAATATGTACGGCGGCTGCCTGCCCATGCTCCTGCAGATGCCGTTCTTCTTCGCCTACTTCCGCGTGCTGCAGAACGCAGTCGAACTGCGCCAGGCGCACTGGTACTGGCTTCCGGATCTCTCCCAGCCCGATCCAACGCACGTCCTGCCCATCTTCGTCATCATCACCATGTTCTTCACGCAGTACATCACTCCCTCGCCCGGAATGGATCCCGCGCAACGCCGCATGATGGCCTTCATGACGCCAATCTTCTTTGGTTACATCCTCTGGCAATACCCCTCAGGGCTGGCGCTCTACTGGGGCACGGGCAACATCATGATGCTGGCCATGCAGATCGGCATCAACCGCTCCCATTGGGGCAAGGAGATGCACGCCATCGCCGCTCGCCGCGCCGCCAAAAAGCTCGGCGCCAAGAAAAGCTAAAAGCTAAAAGTTAAGAGCCGGAAGCTGCTTTTCTTGTTCCCTTGTTCCCTTGGTCCCTGTTTTTCTGATCCCTGTTCCTGTTCCCCGTTTCCTGCCTTCTGATTTATCTTCAAAGGCATATGGTCACCTCCGAGATCGTCGTTCCCCACCCCGCCGCCGAAGCGGAAGAAATCTACCGCCGCTGGATTCGTTTTCTTGACGAGGAGTTTCTGCGTCACTGCTCGATGGAGCGCCGCAGCGAGATTGTGCGCGACCAGTTGACGCAGATTTATCTGGGCCGGCCCCACAGCGGCAAACTCAACCTCACCCTCACCTCCGAATTGCCCGGCAACGTCGTCAATCTCTCCCTCGACCCGATGAACGTCACCATGGAAGCCGAGCACTTTCCTGAAGTCGATCGCGAGCGCTTTGCGCGCCGCAAGCCGCTGCTCTGGTTCTGGCAGATGTTCGACCGCTCGCCGTTGGGCCTCAATCACTGGCTGGGATTGCGCTTTCGATGCATGTTGGGTCGCCACATCTTTGAGCACCTCGGCTCAGGCGTCAAGATTTATCACGGCGTCGACCTCACCTACGGCTACAACCTCTCCATCGGCGACGGAGCCGTCATCCGACAGCGCGCGCTGCTCAACGATCGCGGCGGCATCAAAATCGGCAAGAACGCCATCGTCGGCTCCTACACCCGCATCTATTCCTTCTGGCACGATGCCGCGGACTACGAAAAGATCCGCCTTCAGCCCACGGTCATCGGCGACGGCGCCCACATCGCCAGCCACGCCATTGTGCTCGCAGGCCAGAACGTCGTCCCCGGCGCATCCGTAGGCAGCTTCCCAGCCGATCGCGCGTAAAGGAGGCGACCTGTATTTCGTGGCGATTGGACTTAACTTCCGGGTAGGCGACCTCCGACCGGAACGTGATCTAAAATGCGTCGCATGGACGCAGCGACTGCCCAACCGGAGTATACTTCCGCGTTATCGACCCCTAATGAAGGCAGGAGGATCACGACCGCGTATGTTGCGCTCAATTGTTGCAGGAATCTTGCTGATCGTATGCTGCCGATCGATGCGTTCTCAGTTTTATCTGGAGCCTACGCCGGGGCCTGTCGCGGTCCCGCCGCCGATGCAGCTATTTCAAGATCTGACAGCCTGCAATGGATACAGCGGTTCCTGCGATCAGAAGAGCGCCGAAAAGCAGACGGCCGCGCTCTCTGCGCTTGGTATCCCCACGAAATCTGCCGATGACGCGCGGCTGCTGTTTGAAGATCTGGATGGCGATCAGAAGGCGGAAGCCCTGCTGACGGTCGATATTGATGGGGCGAATGTAGTTCTGATCGTGCTCAAGGAGAAAGGCGATCAATGGTACCGGTTGCCTCCGCAAGAGGGGTTCTCGTGCTGGTGCAAGTACGAATCCGCGCCACTCGACACATTTGTCGAAGTTGTGAAGTGGAGCTATTCATTCGAGAAAACCGGCCAGCCACGGCAACTTCTCCTGGTGCGCGGGAGCGGAGGAGGCACAGGACTTTACGAGCGGAGTCTGGGTGTTTTTGCGCTGGATGGATTTCGCGTTCGTCCAGTGTTCGAGGCGACAGAGGAACATAGGGAATGCCCCTGGCCAGAGGCCGATTGCAAACTGGATCACGCGATTATCACGTTCGACACGAGGGGCGAGCCGCCCGTACTAATC
>JBEKWT010000184.1:0-6337 GCA_049512795.1 Occallatibacter sp. | reverse complement strand
TCCTGCGCTTCGAGCACTGCTTCGTAAGCCTTCCTGTGCTCGGGCTTTGGCTTGCCCAGGAAGACCGTCCGCGTCATATCGGAACAGTAACCCTTGTGGATTATACCGAAGTCGAGCGTCACAAACCCCCGCCTCGGCAGCGGCGCAGCCGTTGCTCGCCCATGCGGCATTGCCGAGCGCAACCCCGACGCCACAATCGTCTCGAACGACATTCCTTCGGCGCCCATCATTCGCGCCTTGTGCTCCAGTTCCGCCGCCACTTCAACCTCGGCAATTCCCGGCCGCAGCACGGTCAGAATGTGCTCAAACAGCTCGCAACCAGTGAGAGCTGCCTCGGCCATCAAAGCCAGCTCTTCTCCATCCTTCACCGAGCGCAGCTGTTCGACCAACGGCGCCGGCACAGCCTGGAAGAATCCTTTGCGCAAACGGCTCGGCAGCTCACTCTTCCATCGCGCCAGCTCCGCCACGGTCGTTTTTGCCGCGTCGAACCCGGCCATCGCCACGCCCTGCTGCGCGGCCAGCCACTGCGTTGCTGCCACCGATGGCGACCCCGACGCAATCTTCACCTGCGCCGCCTTCACCTCTTCGGCCGCCTGCGCTGTGTAGCGCCCATCCGTGAACAGTCGCCCGTCGCGGCGGGTCACGGCCAGTGCAGCGCTTGAACCGGTAAATCCGCAAAGATAGCGAACATCTGGAGGGTGTGTAACGAGAAGTCCGGGGAGCCCGGCGCGAGTGAGCTTGCGGCGCAACGCGCCCATGCGGCGGAAGTGGTCCACGCGCTCAGTTTTATCACGGCTGGCTGCACCGGCTTCCCGTTCGATGAGCGCAGCACCGTCGGCCTTCAAAGTTTGCGAACTTGACGAAGCTCACGTGCGGTGCGATGTTGGGCGCAGGAGAAATGACAATGTTCGACCCCGCCTTTACCAAGGCAGTTCAGATCGGCATCGTGGTGCGCGACTTGGACGCGACGATGAGGAAATACGTCGACGACTACGGGATCGGCCCGTGGCAAATCTTCGAGTTTAACCCTAGCAACGCGCAGGATCTGCGCGAACACGGCCGGCCCGCTCAGCGCTCTTGGCGCCTGGCAGTTGCAATGGTCGGTCAAATGCAGTGGGAACTGATCGAGCCGCTCGACAACGAAAGCATCTACGCGCGATTTCTTGCCGAGAAAGGCGGGGGCGTGCACCACATCGCCGTCGCAGCCCAATGCTTCGACAAAATGCTGGCAATGGAGGCCAAACGGGGGTCTGAATTAGTCCTCAGCGGCGAGTTTGAGGGCGTCAAGGTTGCATACCTCGACACGGAGCGCGATCTTGGGGTAACCCTAGAAATCTTCAGCGGCACGCCCGACCTCGAAAAGAAGCAGGACGCGACCTAGGGCAGGAACCTAAAGTGTGTCGCACCGACAAGCTGAGAGCTGATAGCTGGAAGCCAGCAGCTAGAGGCCAGAAGCTGCCTCTCGCTGCACCGGTTTCTTCTTCCCCGCGTCCACTTCGCCGCCCGCGTGCAGATCGCTCTGCCGCTCCATCCACTCGTCCAGCCGCGACCGCTTGAACCGCCACCGGTTGCCCAGCTTAAATGCCGGCACGAATCCATCCGAAGCGTACTTGTAAAGTGTGTCTGCGGAGATGCCAAGGTAATTCGAGGCCTGGCGAATGTCCATAACCTCGCGAATCTCAGGGACCAGCAGGTTGGTGCGGGCTGCAGCGTTGCGCATAATTGCCTTCCAAAAAAGAGCAGGATCGAAAGCGGTATTCTTGCGGCAAAATGGGCCGGTACTTCTGTATTTAACCCGACTTGATCGGTTCATTCAAGGAATTTCCGTAAGTTACAGGAATTTCACGGGTTTCTCCGACCTCTTCTCACTCGGCGTGCCTGTGGAAAAACCCCATTCCCTTGCGCTTTTTTACTCCTCCGCCCCCAACCCATAGCGCCCGTGAAGCAGATGGTCCAGGCTATTTCCTAAACCCGACCCCTGTTCCCTGCTTCTTCACATTTCCTTCTGCCACCACGCCGTCTTCTCGTCGCTCGGAATCGTGGTCCTCTTCCCACGCGACAGATGAAAGTGCGTCACATCGCCTTTTTGAAACGTGTCTTAGTCCACGCATCAGACCACAAAGCAGAACGGCTTCCCTTCACGGGAAGCCATCCTGTCCTCTGACCCCTGATCTCTGATCTCTGTCTTCAGTTCTGGTCGTCGCGGCGATGCAGCGTTGGCGGACCGTCCGTCGAGTCCCCTGTGCTGCTGCCGGTCTGCGCACTGGTCGAATTGCCCGAGCCGCCTGAGCTACCCGAGTCATCCGTGGTGCTCGCCCGGCGCAACGAAGGCTTCGCGCCGCCCTTTGTGTCGACCAGCCGCCGCTTGTCTTCGATGCGCGCTAACCGCGCCTTCACATCCTCGAACTCCGAAGTGGTCACAAGATAATCGTCCTTGGCCGGAAGAATGCGCGCAATCTCCTCTTGCGTGTGCAGAATCCGGTCCGGCGTCTGCGGATGGTCGCTGAACGCCTTGGCCACCAAGCCTGGCTTGCGCTTCTCCAGCGCCTGCACCTTCTCAAAGAAGGTGATGAATGCCTGCGGATCGTAGCCCGACCGGTACATATACTGCACGCCCAAGTAGTCGGCCTGCGCCTCAAAATCGCGTGAGAATTGCAGGAAGGTGATCGGAATCGCCAGTTGCGCCGCCTCATAGATCCCGTATCCGGTCCAATCGTACGGCAGCATGATCATCAGCGGTATCATGCCGATCTGCGCGTAATTCAGCCGCGTCATCTCGCGCGCCGCGTGGTGCGCGCACACATGCGCCGTCTCGTGCGCCATCACACCCGCCAGCTCCGCCTCCTCGTCCGCCGCCAGAATCAGCCCCGAGTTGACGTAGAAGAATCCGCCCGGCAGCGCCATGGCGTTGATCTCGTCCGAATCGATCACCTTGATCGTGAACGGCACCTTGCAGTCGGAGTTCTTCACGATGTTCTGCCCAATCCGGTTTACGTACTCGTCCACTACGGGATCGGTAATAAACTTCGTGCTCTTTTCAATTTCGTCGGCGAACTGCTTGCCCATCTTGATCTCGCCGTCGGTCGAGTACCAGTTGCCCAGCCCGCGCTTGCCGATCTCGCGGTTGCCCACCGCGCTCACGTCTTCTTCGCTGCCCGGCTTCACCTTGATCATCTCGCTGCCAGGGTCAACCACCTTCGCGACATCCACCGTTTGAGAAGGCCCGGAGCAATCGCCGCCCACCGGCGTCGTGCCCGGCTCGGGATCCTCGCTGTCCTTATCGCTCTTCTTGTCTTTCTTCTCCTTCTTGTCTTCGGCCTTCGCCGTCTCGCAGGGAATCAACTGCGTGTTGCTCGCAGTCGTCGCCGTCCCCTGACCCGCAGTCGTCCCCGCTCCGCTCGTACTCGTATTCGGCGCCGTCCCCTGGTTCGAACTTTGTCCCGAACCTTGCCCCGGCTGGTTCGCGGGCAGCGGTGCATCTCCGCCCACCGGCGTGGTGCCGGCAGCAGGTTGTGCTGGTTGCGATATCGTAGGGCCCCCGGCTGGAGTCGTCTGCGCGCCGCTGTCGCCCGCCGGCGCATTCGCCGGAACCTGTGCCGCAGGCGCACTCGCCGAAGCAGAGACACTTGGGGAATTGCCCGCCGCAGGCGCGCTCGATTGCGCCCACACTCCAGCGGTCACGGCCATAGCCAACCCTGCCAGAACCGCCGCCCTCATCACCACGCGATCCATTGCCCTCATGACCTCACCTCGACTTCAACGCACCGGGCCGCTGCCCCGCTTCTCTCTATCACTTAGACGCAAGTATGTGCCACTTTGGCAACAAAGGCAAAGACCCATATTTCCTCGTCCCCTTCCCGCCTGCGCCTCGTCCCTGCTCCCTCGTTCCCTTGTTCCCTTGTTCCCTTGGCCCCTGTCTTTCCAGTACATTGAAGAAAACAGTCCCTGGGAGGCGCTTTGCGGCTCAAGTTTGTGACAGCAGTCTGGCTTGTCGTCTGCGGAACAGCGTTGCTTGCCGCCCAGGCCGCGCCCCCGTCCCCAAATCCCGTCACCGCGCCCGCTAAGCCTCACATCCGTCCCAAATCCACCAAGCTCTCCGCGCCGACAGTCGCGCCTGCCATCTTCGACGCGACCAGCATCGGCTCTCCCATCGCCCTCAACAAGAGCTGGCGCGTCGGCATCACATCCGATCTCGCTGCGTCTTTGCCAACATTTGACGACTCCAAATGGGCCGTCCGCGATGCCAAACCCTCCATCGGCGAAGTCCCCGACGAAGATGTAAACGAGCCCACTCCCACCGCAAAACCGTCCACCGGAGCCTCGATTGCCTCAAAACCGGCAGCCCCGGCGCGCCGCTACGCCTGGTTTCGCCTTCACGTCCAGCTCGCTCCCCATCACGGGCCGCTCGCACTCCTCATCGAATTGCCCGTCACGCACGGCACCTCTCTCGAATTCGGCTCGCCCGGCCTCAGTCCAGAGCTCTTCGTCAACGGCAAGCAGATCCAACCCGATGGTCCGCATAGCGACACGCCCGAGGAATTCCAGCCCATCTCGCGCGTCTACAATCTGAACCTCGATCCCTCCCAGACCTCCCTCACCGTGGTCGTGCGCGTCATTTACTCCGCATTCGGCAATGACGCCTACACCGGCTTCTTCGCCACGCGCACGCTCTTCCTCGGCAACCCCGTCGATATTCAGCGCGAGCTCAATCTCTGGTCCGATCGCATGCTCTTCGAGCGCTTGCCCGAGCTTATCTACTCCATCCTCCTCGTGGTGCTCGCCGTCTTTCTCTTCGCGCTTTACTTCTCTGAAAAAGGCCATCCGGAATACCTGTGGCTGGCCTTGCACGAGCTCTCTGCCGCGCCCATCGGCTTCGTCGAACTGGCCGGCAGCTCCGCGCGCCTCAATGCCATCTGGTGCGTCACGATCGTGCTCCAGCTCCTGCTCATCTCCGCCTATCTCTTCTTTGAGTTCCTTGTCGCCTTTCTCTCTCTCAAGCAGCGTTGGTACATCCGCGGTCTGCGTTATACCGCGCCGGTTCTAGCCGGAGTCGGCCCCGCGCTCATCTTCCTTTTTCATCGCGGAGTCATCTTCTTTCTCGTTGCCATCTTTGTTGCCAGCCTCCTCTGGATCATCGGCTGGTCCATCTTCATCTTCGGAACCCTCATCTCCGCCGCTGCCCGCCGCAACTTCGAGGCCGGCCTCTTCCTGGTTCCACTGGGGTTCAGCCTGGTCGCCATTGTCGATTCCATCGTCGGATCCGCCTTGAGCGGCGAAATCGGCTCTTCCTACAGTTCTCCGCTCACTCTCCAGGCCGGCCCCATCCCCATTAACATCTCCACTATCGGCGGCTACACGGGCATCCTCGTCATTGTGCTGATCGTCTTCTTCCGCTACCTGCGCGTCCAGCGGGATCAAGAGCACGCCAGTAACGAGATGGCCGCCGCGCGCGGCGTGCAGGAGCTGCTCATCCCCCAGGAGCAACTGGTCACGCCCGGCTTCGAGGTCGAATCCGTCTACAGCCCGGCAAGCGAGGTCGGCGGCGATTTCTTCCACGTGCAGGCCATGGGCCGCGAAGGCATTCTCGTGGTCATCGGCGACGTCGCCGGCCACGGCCTCAAAGCCGCCATGAACGTCTCCCTCCTCATGGGTGCACTGCGCAGAATGCAGGATCGCAGCCCTGCCAGAATTCTCGAGGGCCTCAACCGCGTCCTCTCCGGAACCGACAGCTTCACGACCTGCCAGGCTCTCTGGTTTGGCGTCAACGGCGAGATGGTCATCGCCAACGCCGGTCATCTGCCGCCTTATCTCAACAGCCAGGAGATCGCTCTGCCCGGCAGCCTTCCTCTCGGCGTCCTCGTCGAAATCATCTACGAAGAGGCCCGCTTCTTCCTCCATCCCGGCGATCGCATCCTCCTGCTCTCCGACGGAGTCGTAGAAGCCCGCCACGCCAACGGCGAGCTCTTCGGCTTCGACCGCGTCCGCATGTTCAGCCAGGAGCCAGCCGCCAACCTCGCCGAGGCCGCCAAATCCTTCGGCCAGCAGGACGATATCACCGTGCTCACCGTCCGCCGCGAGGTCAACGCCGCCCCGCTGAATCCGCCCTCTGCTGTGCTATCTTCTGCTCTGTCGTGAATTCCTCGAAAAATCCTTCCGCGCAAGCGCCGATCGCGAGATCCACGCACGAATTCTCCCTCGCCCTCGAGGCCTTCGCATTCCTCGCCCTCATCGCCGCCCTCGTCTACCTCTTCAAAACCAATTCCACCGCGCTCCACTGGGCACAAAGCTACAACCCCACTGGCAGCTTCGTTCTTTCCACTCTCGTCGCCGCGCTGCC
>JBEKWT010000183.1:0-6349 GCA_049512795.1 Occallatibacter sp. | reverse complement strand
CGGCGCCGCCGTCGCCGGAGTAACCCTCCGAGCCGTCTCCAGCCACGGTGTTGATGATGCCGGTGGAGACGGTCACCTCGCGGATGCGGTAATTGAATGTATCCGCGATGTAGATGTTGCCAAGCGCGTCGACCGCGACGCCTTCGGGCTCGTCCAGCTTGGCGCTAGTGGCCGCACCATCGTCCCCTGAGTAGCCGGCCGCTCCGGTTCCTGCGACTGTTGTGATTACGCCGGTGGAGGCGCTCACCTTGCGGATGCGGCTATTTTGGAAGTCCGCGATGTAAATGTCGTCGTTGGCATCGACGGCCACACCTTGGGGGTAATTTAACTTGGCGCTCGTAGCCGCGCCGCCGTCGCCAGAATAACCGGCGGTGCCAATACCCGCGACTGTCGTAATGATGCCAGTTGAGGCAGTTACCTTACGGATTCGCTGATTGGCTTCATCCGCGATGTAGATGTTGCCGTTCGCATCTACCGTCACGCCCTCGGGAGCATCTAACTTAGCGCTGATCGCTGCGCCGCCGTCACCTGAGTAGCCAGCCGTGCCAGTCCCTGCGACCGTCGTAATGACGCCAGTTGAAGCTGTCACCTTGCGGATGCGCTCGTTGTCGCAGTCCGCGATGTAGATGTTGCCGCTACCGTCTACTGCTACGCCCACGGGATAATATAACGCTGCACTGGTAGCCGCTCCGCCGTCGCCGGAGAAGCCTTCCTGGCCGTCTCCGGCCACAGTGCTGATGACGCCGGTGGACGCGGTTATCTTGCGGATTCTTTGATTTTCTTCATCCGCAATGTAGATGTTGCCGCTGGAGTCCACCGCATCGCCCCATGGATAATTTAGTTCCGCGCTGCCGGCCGCACCGCCGTCGCCGGAGTAGCCGTGGGTGCCGTTGCCGGCTAGGGTATTGATGTCGCCCGTGCTCGGCAGCTGAGTCTGAGCTTCTGTAATTTCGGATGCCAGCAGAAGGCAGACCAACATGCCAGCGGAAATTGCTGCGGATGCGGCGAGCGACAAGGGCGCCCGAGCGCGCATTTGATGAGCATGCTCCAATGTTTCTCTTTTCAAGGCGTAATCCTCCTAGCGGTCGGCAATGATGCCCCGCGGCTGTGCGACAGTGAACAGGTGACAACGGCCGAAATCGTCCCTCTAACGATCAACGATTTGCGATGATGAGTCGCCGTTTGCGGATTTGGCGCCACCCCATGCGGAATTGACTCACTTCTCGCGCATGTGGGCGCGCCTTTACAGGCCAGGCGCTAACTGCAGATGTGGGGTCTAGGAAAGGTTGCTTCGAGTAACACAATGAGCGCGAACTGATGGGATGTCAAGTGAAAACTAGTCACGTGCGTCCAAATGGCCGACCGCTCCTTTATGAAGTTGCCCTGCCAAGCGCCGCCTCGGAGGCGGCCTTCTAAACCATGGAACAATTTGGACCGCAATCCGAGGGGGTTGCACACGCAAGCAATCGCCCGCAAATTAGCAGGAAAATTTTCGCGCCGCCTCGGAGTAGGCGTTTGGCCATGCTTCGAGCGAGTGTGCCTTCCCAGCGGCAGGGCATGGCGTGGGCAGTGGCCGCCCGATCACGAATCGTTCAGAATCTAATGCCGAGAGTGACGGGAATCAGTTCCGTGGTCCCCAGCCCGTTGTTCTGAGAGATGGGTGGAGTGTGGATGAACGTGTAGCGTGCTTCGGCAAAGAGCTCGGAGGTGCCGCCGCTATCGGGCCCGTACAAATTGGCGCCTAGCCGATGGTAAATTCCCACGCCGGCGTTAGCGCCCCACTGATTCGAGGTGAAAGAGCCGACCGTCACTTCCACGTCGTAACCATAAATGTCGCAGCATTCATAATCATTGAAGTTCGTTGACTTACGGTAGTAACCCCAGCCGCCCACCAGGTAGGCGCCGTTATGCCACTTCGGCGTGAGGTCGATGACGGGAGAGCCGGTAATCGAATTGATATGAGAATCGCCGCCCGAGGTGCCTTCCGCCGAGATGAATGCGCCAGGCAGCTTGTCGTCCATAAACTGATACTCCAGAAGCGTGGAAAACACTTTGGAGAAGCGGAAGCCCCCACCGACTGTAAAATTTCCGCCCCATGTGATGTAGGGCGTGTCGTTGCCGACCGGGCCGTTGAACCCACCTCCGGCTTCAAATGCGAGGGCATGATGAAAAATCCCATGATGGCCGCCTCCACCTTCGCCGCCCTGCCCATATTGGCCACCTCCGGCCCCGCCACCAAACGCCGCAGCGCCACCCGAAGCTGGATTACCGGGCAGCGAGAACTCGGCTAGTTGCATTCCCGACGAGCTCAGCCCCGCCTGACTTGACGAGTAGCCGGCATCGCCGAATGGACTATGAGTGAATTGATCGATCGATGGGGCGGGCGAAGGAGCAGACTGCGCAATGGCGAAGCCGGTCGCAACCAAGCCCGCGACAGCCATCAGTCCTGCGCGCCGGATCGGCGAGATCAAACAGGGGAAGGACATAGAAATCACCTCAAATACCGGATTTTGTTCAACTTGCAGAAGAAAAATGCCTGTCACTGGAATTAGACACCGAAATTCGTCAGAGGTTGCCTGTACAGTGCGCCCGATTCCCTTTAGATGAGACGCGTAGCGCTCCAAAAATTGGTCCGGCGGACCATGGACGGGGCAATTCTGACCCCTCCCAGAAGGCCGTCCAGTCACCTGTTCGCCCCTTCAGAAAAGCAAGAGGCCGAAGCAGCCGCTCCGGCCCCGAGCTATCTGGCGTCCTGCTTAGCCCTGAATGTCGAATTGCTCCGGATGCAGAGTTGGGTCGCTCTTCACCAGCACGTTCTTTCCAATCAGCTCCTCGAAGTCGGTCAGCCAGCGGTTGCCGTTCGACTTCAGGATCTTCACCGTCTCCGGGTTTACGCGCAACATCACGTCTGCATTTTCGAAGTGCTTGCGCATTTTGCGCATCTCGATATAAATCTCGTTGCACACCGTGGCAGAGCTTTTCACCATGCCGGTAGCCTGGCAAGTGGGGCAAGGTACGCTGAGCGTCCGCTCCAGTGACTGCTTCACACGCTTGCGCGTGATCGCCACGAGGCCGAAATCGTTAAACTGCAGCACCTTTGTTGGAGCGCGGTCGTTCTTCAGCGCCTCTTCGAGCGCCGCCATAACCTTGAAGCGGTTCCTGCGCTCGTCCATGTCGATAAAGTCAATCACGATAATGCCGCCCAGGTCGCGCAGTCGAATCTGGCGCACGATCTCCGGTACAGCGTCGAGGTTGGTCTTGAGTATTGTGTCCTCAAGACGCGCCGACTTACCCACATATTTTCCGGTGTTGATGTCGATGGCGACCAGCGCCTCCGTCTGGTTGATCACGATCGACCCGCCCGACTTCAGCCACACCTTTGAGCGCAGCGCCTTCGAAATCTCATCCTGAATCCCGAAGTGCTCGAAGAGCGGCGTTTCCTTGGTGTAGAGCTTCACTCGCCGCACCAGCGACGGCGAGAAGCGATTGAGGAATCGCACGATGCGTTCGTAATCGGCCTCGGTGTCGACCCAGATGTTGGCAAAGTTCGAGCTCACCTGGTCGCGCAGAATGCGCTCGATGAGCGAAAGGTCGTGGTAGATGAGGGCCGGCGACTTGGACGACTCCGAGCGCTGCTTGATGTCGTTCCACAGGTTCATCAGGAAACGCAGATCGGCGCGCAGCTCCTCTTCCGAGGCGCCTTCTGCTGCGGTCCGCACAATGAAGCCGCCTGGTGCTTCCCCGCGCTCGTGAACCAGAATCCGCTTCAAGCGATGCCGCTCTTCGTCGGAGGCGATCTTCCGGCTCACGCCAACGTGGGTGACAGTCGGCATGAAGACCAGGAAACGGCCTGGCAGAGCGATATGGCTCGTGATCCGTGCGCCTTTCTTGGCGATCGGCTCCTTCGCAATCTGCACCAAAATCTCCTGGCCCGATTTCAGCAAGTCGGAGATGATCGGCAAATCTGAGGTCTGAGCCGAGCGGCGCGATGGTCCGCGTCGATTGCTCTGCGTCCCGCGGCCGCGCTGTCCACGGCCTCCGCGATCGTGACGTTCGCGGCCTGGCGCGGGCTGTGCTCCCGTCGATGCTTCTTCCTCCTCTTCCTCCTCGACTCCGTCCTCTTCCACACCCTTTTCGTCAAAGCTTTTCTGGATTTGGTGGTCCAGATGGGCCTCCTGGAACATCTCGCCCAGATCGCCGGTGCGGAGGTGGCTCGGCAGCGTCTCTTCTTCGTAATCGTCCGTGTCGTGCACCTCCGGCTTGTGCCGGCGCGCATGGGGCGTGGAATCGTACTCCTCGCCTTCGATCACTTCTTCTTCAACCACACCGTTGCCGGGCGCATACGTCGAAACCGTGGCAGCAGGCGCGGAAGTCTTGGTCCCTGCCGCCGTCTCGCTGTCCTTTTTCTTCTTGCCGAAACCGAAGAGCTTGAACCCCGAGGGAGCCGACGGATCGATGCGATGAGAAGCGTCAGCGTCCTCTTCAGGCTCCGCTGTAATCTCGCTCGGTGCGGCCGAGTCTGATTCAGAATCCTCTGAGTCCTCGTCCTCCCGAGCGGAGAGTTCTTCCTCGCCGAGCCTTTCGAAAGCGTTAGAAGTCAGTTCCTCTTCGTCGAACTCAAAAGGCGGTTCTGCAAGGAAGTTTGATTCAGTTTCATCAAGCGCCGACGCAGGCGAATCTTCAGTCGCCTCGACCGTTTCTTCCGGCGCGAATTCAGTAAGCGGCGCAGCAGTCACTTCACCTTGCGCTTCATGGCTGGCTTCCGCAGGCGGTTCCGCCTCCCGTCGGCGCAAAGAAAGTGATTCACCCGGCAGCAAGCCACTGCCGTCCCACCGGAGGGGCGCTTCGACGAGCGTAGAAGGTTTGAATGTGCTCGCAGGGCGGGGTGGTGCTGCCGGTGCCGGTGCAGGCCTCGGGCTTTCCGCGCCGGGAGCGCTGCCATACTTTGAAAGCGACTCGCCTGGCAGCACAAAAGGAACTGGCGCATGACGCCCGCGCGGAGTTGGACCAGCTTCGGATGCTTGAATCGCGGAAGCCTGCTCAGTTGGGCCGGACTCTTCTGCGCCGCTCCTCGAAACTGGCTCAGATTCGATCGGTGCATCAGACCGGCCGCTCGGGCCGCGGCCGCCACGGCGGCGGCGCCGGCCACGCCAGCGTTGAGTTCCGGCTTCGTCTGATTCCTGAGGCGTCTCAATTCGTCCCGGAACAGCCGGTGTTTCCGGAATCGAAGAACCGGCAAACTCCGGTTTAACTGCTTCCGCCTGCCGATGCTCGTGGCCGACCTCGTGTCTGATTTGACTTGGACGCTGGCCGCGTTCTTCCTGGCGCCCGCCATTCTGGTCGACGCCATGCGGATGCTTGACCTCGCGAGGGGCTTGCCCGGCTCCACTCGCCGCCGCCTTCTCCAACTCGTCGGTTTCTTCCTGATCTTCAAGCTCGATGAAGTCGGTTACGTAAAGAAATGCGTCCCGCTCCAGCCCCAGATCGACAAACGCCGACTGCATGCCCGGCAAAACGCGTGTCACGCGTCCGTTGTAAATGGAACCCGCGAGGGTGTACTCGTTTTCGCGTTCGTAGTAAATTTCCGCGAGTTGATCGTCTTCTAGAATCGCCAGCCGCGTCTCATGCGGCGTGCTTGAAATGCAAATTTCTTTTGCCATCGT
Source organism: Occallatibacter sp. (assembly GCA_049512795.1). Classification (GTDB taxonomy): domain Bacteria; phylum Acidobacteriota; class Terriglobia; order Terriglobales; family Acidobacteriaceae; genus Telmatobacter. The sequence goes on along the minus strand of JBEKWT010000183.1, from coordinate 686 downwards.
ACCTTTCCGTCCGGCAGCCTATGGCTGTCGGTACACGCGGCAAGGTCCAGTGGGGCGCGCACGATCGGCATAGGAATGGATAGACGGATAACCGGGGAATTGCCCAGGGAATGGCCTCTGCATCGAGGTCCTCCGTTCGGTCGGCGAACCAATGCGGATGTCAATGAAAACATGCCGAACGGGCTGCTGGTTGTGGCGATCCGATGGCAGAGAGTTTGTGGCCGTCCGGGCCGGACTTTCCGGCGGGGCCGTTCGACCTGCGGCTCTTGCAAAGTGTCCTCGCGCCGGCGAATACAGGAATCGGTCTCCCGAATTCTCCGCGCGATCCATGCAATGAGCGAGCCGCAAGGGTGCTTCCCGTCTCTGCGTACTCATAAACCCAATCCTGCCGGGCGCGATCCATCGTGACCATGCCGGCGAAGTGCTTTGAAAATTCCTCTCCTGCGGCCTGAAACAATCCCCGGAACCAAATTCCGGAGCGTTTCCGCCCTACCAGGAGCCAAACCTTGGGGCGACGCCCCAATCAAACGACGCGTCAATTAACGAACCGGCGCATGCGGACATTCATCGCCACGCCCAGCGCCAGGAACGTAAACAGCACCGAAGACCCACCATAACTCATTAAAGGTAAAGGGATTCCGGTGACGGGCATCAGCCCGATGACCATGCCAACGTTGACCGCGATC
>JBEKWT010000182.1:0-6435 GCA_049512795.1 Occallatibacter sp. | reverse complement strand
ACAGCTCGAACCTGTTGCCGCTCGCCGCAGACGCAATGGAATAGGCACGCGTTTGCTGCTTGCCGTTCTCGTCCGGGGCCACGGCCGAAACGAATTGGCCGGGACGGTACTCGAAATTGTCACGTCCCTCGACTTCAAACAGGAAGTGATAGCACTGTGCAACCTCAGAGATACAGTCTTTGCGCGCAAGTCGCGCGGTATAAAGCTCGCGTGCCAAGTTTCTCCTCGCCTAATAGGGAAAGTGGGGGCCGGAATCGTTCCTGCTGCGATTATAGGTGGCGAGGGGCTGATGCAGCCATGCCTGCAGGACCGGTTGAATATGCGACAGAATAAGACATGCGGGGGCGCTTGAACGGCACTCCGTGACAACCGGTTCAACGGACTTATCGATTTCAATCGCCGGGGTCAAGCGGCGGGGATGTTCTAACGGGTAAATCGCTCATCGACGAGGCCAGTCAAGCGATCATTCGTCAAGGAGACAGGAACATGAGCAAAGTTTGGTTCATCACAGGGGCCGGGCGCGGCATGGGCGTGGACATCGCAAAGGCCGCTTTGGCCGCGGGGAATAAAGTCGTCGCGACCGGTCGCAATACTGACAAGGTGACCGAGGCACTCGGAGAATCTGCCGAGCTGCTGGTGGTGAAACTGGACATTACGAAGTCAGCCGACGCTGAAGCCGCGGTTAAGGCGACGGTTGAGAGATTTGGCCGCTTGGATGTCCTGGTCAACAATGCAGCGAACTTTTATGCAGGGTTTTTTGAAGAGTTGACGCCCGAGCAGATGGAGCGGCAGTTGTCGACCAGCCTTGTTGGCCCGATGAACGTAACCCGCGTCGTCCTGCCAGTTATGCGCAAGCAGCGTTCTGGTTTGATCATCACGATCTCGTCGACTGCGGGCCTCATCGGCTTTGAGTTCGGCACAGCCTACGCCGCGTCCAAATTCGGCCTTGAGGGCTGGATGCAGTCGCTCGGGGCCGAGGTCGAGCCGTTCGGCATCGATACGATCACGGTGAATCCGGGATTCTTCCGAACGGAGCTTCTGACTGAGGAATCAACAAATTTCGCAGAGCGGACCATTGAGGATTACGACGATCGCCGAGTGAAACAGATGGAATTTTGGAAAGGCTACAACGGCCAGCAGTCTGGCGACCCCGCTAAACTCGCGCGGGCGTTAATTACGCTTTCCAATCAGGACAAGCCGCCGCGCCGTTTCGTGGCAGGTGCAGATGCTGTTGAAACGGCAGAAAAGGTGGCTGCAACGCTTCAGCAGCAGACGGATGCGTACCGTGAGCTGTCCTCTTCCCTGGCACTGGATCATGCGTAGTCGAGGCGCCAATTCTATTCAAGTCGACGTTGCACAAAGGAAGACTTATGCGACCAGCTCCAGCGGATTCTGATCGCGCTGTGGCGGCGCGCAGTCGCTACTGCGCGCCCATCACCGGCATTTCGATTGCCGAATCGTGTCCCGGTCCGGAATAGACTGTGATCGTGGCGGCTTTGTAGTCGCCCGGTTTGGCTTTCATGATGTTTCGCACAAACGTTTGCGGGTTGCGATCGTAAAGCGGGAACCAAGTACTCTGGATCTCCACCATCACCGTGTGCCCTGCCTTGAAGACATGATCCACGTCGTGCAGGCTGAACTTGTACTCGTGGACCGATCCCGGCGCGAGCGCAGCGGGCTTGTCGTACCCCGACAGATACCGGCCGCGAAAGATTTCGGCGTTGGTCAACAGTTGGTAGCCGCGCATCGTCGGGTCTGCATCGTCGCCAGGATACTCATCGATCAGCTTCACCACCAGGTCGTTGTCTGTACCCGTGGTCGAGGCAAAGATGTCCGCAATCACTTCGCCGGTGATCGTCAGGTCGTTCGCGCGCACCGGCAGCTTCCACACGGCCACATCTTTGCGGCCGGTCACAAATCGCTGGTCTTCGGTGAGCCAGTTGTACCACTCGGAGCCGTTGCTGTAGGTCGGCTGGATGGGCCGGTGCCTGTAAGGAACGGGATTGGAGGGATCGCTGATGTACGACGTCGTGGCCTCCGCTCCCACCTCTGACGTCGACGCATTCCAGTTCAGCAAACCCCCGCCGCCGAGGTAGAGCGCGGTTGGCCGCGATTGCTGTGGCGGAAAATGCGAGTAGTACTTCCAGGTATTCGAGCCGGTCTGGAAGCTTGCCGTATCGTCGAGATCGAAGCCGGGCTCGTCTTTGAGGAAATGCGCGAAGAATTTCGCCTCGATTTGGCTGCGGAACTCGGTGCCGATCGGCTCACCGTAGTCCAGGTTGCCCAGGTGCTGCGACGAGGACGACCAGTAACCGTGGCGCCACGGCCCGAGAACGAGAAAGTTCTCGTGCTTGGTGTCGTGAGGCTCGAGCTTCTGGTACTCCTCCTGCGGCCCGAACATGTCTTCCTGGTCGTAATAGCCGCCGACGGTGAGCGTGGGCAAGGTGACAGAATTCAGCGCGTACTCCACCGCGCGCGAAGACCAGGCCGAATCGTAAGCCGGGTGGTCGAGGAAGAGCTTCCAGGTCGGAAGCACTCTTGATCCGGACTGTTTCACGTCCTGGGCGAAACTGCCGCGGCGGAGAAAGTAGTCGAACCCGTCGATATTCCCGTAGCTGACGCCGGTTTCTGTCTTTGTGGATTCGAGACCCAGCACGTAATCGTATCCGTAGCTCTGGCGAAAGGCGCCGTTGTGAAAGAAGTCGTCGCCGATCCACACATCGATCATCGGCGCCTGCGGCGAAATCGCCTTGACCGCGGGGTGCGGGTCGATGCCCGCCATCATCGCCAGAAATCCCGGATAGCTGGTGCCAACAACCCCGACTCGACCGTTATTGCTTGCCACGTTTTTGATCAACCAATCAACCGTGTCGTAGGTGTCGGTGCTCTCGTCGATAGCCTGGGGGTCGCGATGATCGGCGAGCGAGCGCATCATGACGAAATTGCCCTCGCTCTTGTATCGTCCGCGAATATCTTCGGCCACGTAGATGTAACCGTCGCGCGCCAGCTCAGGTCGCTGGGCGAAGAACGACGAGCGGTTGGTTCCATCCACGCCGTAAGGCGTGCGCTGCATCAGGATCGGCAGCGGCGTGGCGATGTCTGTAGGCCGGAGAATCACTGCATGAAGCTTGACCCCATCGCGCATTGGGATCATCGCTTCGCTGCGCACGTAATCGTGAAAGACGTGACGGACCGGTTCACCCGTTCGGCGGTAGACAACGTTCGGCTTGTCAGAGAAGACAATGCTCTGGACAGCGCCCGATGCATCCAGATGAAACTCGATGTTCTTATCAAGACCGGGCGCGCCGAAGACCGTGCCGGACACGGGCACGAGTTCAGTGGGAACAGTTGCAGTGGATTCAAGGATCAGCTTTCCGTCTCGAACCGAGATCGTGTAGCCGCCGCCCGGCTCGGCGGGATCGGAATAATTGCCGGCAAAGGCTTCGAGCTGCGGCGCGGAGGGTTTTTGCGCGGGTTGTGCCGCGCAGACCGGAGTTGCCGGTACTGGAAGGAGCAAGAAATAGATGGCGGTGCGAAGCACGCGGCGGGAAATCAAAATGTCGATCCTCAAAACTGGCCTCCAACTGGCCTGCAACGGCTGGTTCGGAGACGAGCCACAAGCCGGCTCACTCTATGAAGCATTCAATGCGCGTGACCGTGATGATGGACGTGCCTGCCGGCCATCTCCTCGGGAGGCGTGACACAACCTTCGAGGGCCTCGCAGCCAATGTGTTCGAATTGGATCGTTGTGTGGCCGATCTCGAATTGCCCGCCGAGGACGCGTTTGAGATTAGCCAGAATGCACACGCTCTCCGACGGAGGAATATCTGCAATCGTCACGTGGCAGGAAAGAGCGCGGGTGTACGACCCCAAACACCAGACGTGCAAATCGTGAACATTGACCACGCCCTCGACCGCTTCCATGACAGAGCGAATCTGCGGCAGGGATACGCCACGCGGCGTACCCTCGAGCAGGATGTTCAGCGTCTCGCGCACGATCCCGATGCTCGACCAGAAGATGAATGCGGCAATGAGCAGTGATAGAACCGGGTCGATCCAATTCCGGCCGGTGAATAGAATGCCGACGCCGCCTGCGATAACAGCCGCGGTCGAAAGAGTGTCACCCGCCATGTGCAGAAAGGCGCTGCGCAGGTTCACATCGCGGGCTACGCCCCATAGCAGGGCGGCAATCACGCCATTCATCACCACGCCGGCCGCAGCCACAATCATCATGATCCTGGGTTCGACTGTCACCGGCGAGCTAAGGCGATGCATGGCCTCCAAAGCGATCAGTAACGAGATGGCGATGAGCGTTGCCGCATTGATGAACGCGGCGATCACGCCGGCGCGCTGGTACCCGAAGGTTTTGGTGTGGTCTGCCGGCCGCGACTGGAAGTAGACGGCCACAAAGCTGAGAAGGAGGGCCAGGAAATCCGAGACGTTGTGGCCGGATTCGGAGAGCAGCGCGAGCGAATGGGCGCGCAGTCCGGCGACAAATGTGACCACAACGTACGCCAGGGTGGCCGCCATTGAGATGCGCAGAACCAGAGTTGTCCGGCTTGCACCCTTGCCCGCTGGCGCTGCATGAACATGCATAGCTATAGTTTAACCGGAGTTTAACCGGGTGTCGGCATCGCGCGCCAACGCGCGGTTCTAGCCTTTACCGGGGCGCAGGTGGCTCAAATCCAGGGGCTCGGGATTTTCGAATGAAGGCAGTTGCGGAAGCCGTTCGCGGAGCCCGGTCCAGCCCTCGCCCACAACGATGCTGTTCTGAGGATTGCCGGGTTGATAGCGCACCGTACAGGGAAATCCAGCCCGAACTTCGGCCGCGTTCACCACCTCGCGCATCGCGGTGATGTCCTGCGAACACTCGTAATTCACGCCGCCGATGCGGTAGTTGAACAGAAGCATGGTCAGCGTCCGCCCATCTTTCGCTTCCACTTCATAGATGTCGAGGAGCATGCCGTCGACCAGCCGTCCCGATTGCACGAGGAATTGTCGCCGCGCGCGCTCGATTTCCTCCGCTGTAGGACGCTTGCGGAACACCATCCATAAGGCGGCGGCCGCGACCACGACGGTGGCGGCGAGCCCGGCGGCAATCTCCCAATCGTCTGCGGTGCGCGGCAGGATCATCTCAGGATGGGACTCGATCGAGAAAGCCCCAACTTGAGGATACCGCAGGCGAAATCTACTTCGTACCGCAAGCTAATCTTCCGTGCCATCGCAACCACCCCTCAGCCGCGAGTCCCGTCAAAGTCCGTGACGGGGCCCGTGAGAGGGCCCGTGAAAGGGCCCGCGAAAATGACCTATACTCTAGGTTGCATCAAGGGCGGTATTCCGGCTTTCGCGATAAGTCTTTTCCCCGGTTTGTTGCCGGTCTTGAACGAAGGAAGTGAATGAAAGAACGTTCCAAATTCCGGTCCAAATTCCGGTCCACGACGGTTATCTGCGTTCGGCGCAACGGCCAGGTGGTGATGGCCGCTGACGGCCAGGTGACCTTTGGCGACCATGTGCTGAAGCACTCGGCCAAGAAGATTCGCCGCCTCTTCCAGGACAGGATTCTGGCCGGTTTTGCCGGTTCGACGGCCGACGCCTTCAATCTTTTCGCGCGCTTTGAGACCAAGCTCGAACAGCACGCCGGCAACCTGAACCGCGCCGCTGTCGAGTTGGCGAAGGACTGGCGGACCGACAAGATGCTGCGCAACCTGGAGGCATTGCTGCTGGTTGCGGATAAGGGGCAGACATTTCTGATCTCCGGCTCAGGCGACGTGATCGACCCCGATGAGCCGTTGGCGGCCATCGGCTCCGGAGGCAGCTACGCCACCGCCGCCGCCCGCGCCCTGATGGACAACACTGATTTGAGCGCCCGTGAAATCGCCGAAAAAGCCATGAAGATCGCGGGCGAAATCTGCATCTACACCAACGATCACGTCACAGTCGAGGAGCTACAGAGTTAGCGGAGGTGCTCCGCTACCATTCGTCCATGGCCATCTATCTTCCCGCATCCGCCGAAGAACAGGAACTCGCACTTGACGAGTTGACGCCGCGCGAAATCGTTGGCGAACTCGACAAGCACGTCGTGGGCCAGCGTGCCGCCAAGCGCGCGGTGGCCATTGCTCTCAGGAATCGGCAGCGGCGGCAGAAGTTGCCGCCCGATCTGGCCGATGACATCATGCCCAAGAACATCATCATGATCGGCCCTACCGGCGTGGGCAAGACCGAGATCGCGCGGCGCCTGGCCAAGCTGACCAACTCGCCGTTCCTCAAAGTCGAGGCCTCAAAGTTTACCGAGGTGGGCTACGTGGGCCGCGACGTCGAGTCGATGATCCGCGATCTGGTCGAAATCGCCATCGACATGGTCCGCGAGGAGCGCCTGGAGGAAGTGGAAGACAGGGCCGAAATGAACGCCGAGGAGCGATTGCTCGACGTGCTTCT
>JBEKWT010000181.1:0-7465 GCA_049512795.1 Occallatibacter sp. | reverse complement strand
CAGACTTCGCATTGAACGTAGACGTCGGGCATGAAGTTCATCTCGATGCGTCTCTGGCCGTCGCCCTGGCAGGCCTCACAGCGGCCGCCGGGGACGTTGAAGCTGAAACGGCCCGGCTTGTAGCCGCGCTCGCGCGCCTCGGGTAGCACAGCAAACAGGTCGCGGATGGGCGAGAAGACCTGCGTGTACGTTGCTGGATTGGAGCGCGGCGTGCGGCCGATGGGCGACTGGTCGATGCGAATGACTTTGTCGATTTGCTCGACGCCGGTCAGTTCGTCGTGTGCGCCCGGCTCTTCGCGCGATCCGTAGATGGTTTTGGCGAGCGATCGATAGAGAATGTCGTTGACCAGCGTGCTTTTGCCGCTGCCGCTTACGCCGGTGACGACGGTCATGAGTCCGAGCGGAATGCGCAGATTCAGGTCGTGCAGATTGTGCTCGCGCGCGCCGGTAATGGAGAGCCACTTGCTGGTGAGCGGCCGCGGTTTTGCGCGCTGCAGCATGGTTTCCGCGCCGCTCAGATAACGGCCGGTGAGCGATGCGGGCTCAGCCATGATCTGCTCAGGCGTGCCTTCGGCGACGATATTGCCTCCCAGTCTTCCCGCACCTGGTCCAAGATCGAGAACGAAATCGGCGTGGCGGATGGTCTCTTCGTCGTGCTCGACGACGAGGACCGTGTTGCCGAGGTCGCGAAGTTTCTCAAGCGCCTGGATGAGGCGGTTGTTATCGCGCTGATGCAGGCCGATGGAGGGCTCGTCGAGGACGTAGAGAACGCCGCGCAGGCGCGAGCCGATCTGCGTGGCGAGGCGGATGCGCTGACCCTCGCCGCCGGAGAGCGTAGCTGCGCTGCGGTCGAGTGAAAGATAGTTGAGGCCGACGGCGCATAGGAACTCGAGGCGCTCGGCGATCTCGCGGCGGATGCGCTCGGCGACCAGAGCCTCGCGCTCACTGAATTTGAGGTTGATGGCCGCAGAAAGCGCGCGGTTGAGCGGCAGGGCGGTGAAGTCCGCGATGGAGAGAGGCCGCCGACTTTGACGGCGAGCGACTCGGGGCGAAGGCGCCTGCCGCGGCAGACAGGGCAGGGCGCGGCTGACATGTAGCTCATCATGTACTCGCGATAGCTGTCGCTGCGCGCCTCTTCCGCGTTGTCGCGCAGGTAGGCGAGGATGCCGTGGAAGCCTGTGCGCGGCGCTTCGCCTTTGGGCGGCCCGTAGACGAGGATGTGCTGCTGTTTTGGCGGCAGATCCTCGAATGGCGTTTTCAGGTCGATCTTGTAGCGGTCGGCGGCGAGTTGGATGAGCTTGATGAGGTACTGCGAGGAGGAGCCTGGACCGAGGCCGCCATCGAGCAGCGGCTTGGACCAGTCAGTGATGACCTTGGCGGGGTCGAAGTCGTAGAGCGAGCCGAGGCCGTGGCAGTTGGGGCAGGCCCCGAAGGTCGAGTTGAACGAGAAGCTGCGCGGCTCGAGCTTGGGCACGTCGAGGCCACAATCCGGGCAGGCCATGGAGGAGGAAAACAACTGTTCGTTGCCCGCATTGAAGCCGACAAGAACGAGGCCATTGGCGAGCTGGAGCGCTTTGGCGACGGCCTGCTCGAGACGCTTTTCGGTGGACGGCTTCGACCCCAATTTGTTCGGCTGTGACCCCGCTTTGCGTCCATCCCCGGTCCCCGAATGCGAGGGACCGGAGGTACCCGCCGAAGTGCGCCCGGTCGGCGTGTCCTCAGGCCTGAGCAGCACGCGGTCAACGATCGCTTCGATGGAGTGATTCTTGCGGCGGTCGAGCGAAAGCGGTTCGGAGAGGTCGGTGACCTCGCCGTCTACGCGTGCTCGAAACCCTTGCTGATCAAGATGATCCAGCAAATCCTTAAACTCACCCTTTCGGCCTCGAACGATGGGCGCCATCACGGTGGCGCGCTCTCCGCGGCCCAGCTCGAGGATGCGCTGCACGATCTGGTCGGCGGTCTGGCGGGCGATTGGCCGGCCGCAGTTGGGGCAGTGTGGCGTGCCCACCGAGGCATACAGAAGGCGGAGATAGTCGTAGATTTCGGTGATGGTTCCGACGGTGGAGCGGGGGCTGCGGCTGGTGGTTTTCTGCTCGATGGAGATGGCGGGGCTGAGGCCCTCGATGGAGTCCACGTCGGGGCGCTCGATCTGGTCAAGAAACTGCCGTGCATAGGCTGAGAGCGTCTCGACGTAACGGCGCTGGCCCTCGGCGTAGATGGTGTCGAAGGCAAGCGAGCTCTTGCCCGAGCCGGAGAGACCGGTGACCACGGTGAGGGCGTTGCGGGGAATGCGCACATTGATGTCGCGCAGGTTGTGCTGGCGCGCCCCCCGCACCGAGATGTGAGTGATGGGCATGAATGGATTCTTAGAAGACGGCAGGTACTTTGGAGTATTGAGTGATCCCTAAAGCCCACAAGAAAACAATGCTCTAGAGGTATTCTATTTGCCAATAGAAACGAGGGTCAACGCGGCAAAACTTCTGCGACAATCGCATAGACAATTGCGAGGCTGAAGCGAAATCCTTTCCGGCCACGCCACGCAGGTTGCGGCAGGCAATTTCGATGATCCCCAAGGCGGTTGAATGACGGACATTTTGAACCTGGCAATGTTGATCTGCGCCTCACTGGGCGCGATGGCCTTTGGAATTCTCGCCGCCTATGCTGTGTTGCGCGTGGGCTTTGTGCTCATGCGGCCGCGGAAGAAGCCGGCGCCAGTGAAGGCGCAAACTGAAGCCGCGCGCATCTCATAATAACCGGCCTTCAGCTCTCAGCTTTCAGTCATTCGCACGCAGCCCTATGACGGCTCGGCCGGTTCTGCGTCAGTTTTGCGGATTCTGCTGGCCATTTTGCATCTGCTGTAGCTGGCGATTCCTCTCCTCGATCATCTGCTGCGGAGTGCGCACGGGGACGGGCGGGGCGGTGCTGTTCGGCGGCGGCTGCTCCTGCTCAGGTTCTGGATCCGGGGCCTGCTGGTCTGCGTCTGTGTCGTCGTTGCTGGGGGTGGGGGCAGTGTTCTTCGCGGTGCTTTGCATGGCGCCTCCGGCCTGGGGGCTCAGCACAATCCGGCGCGGCGTGCCCTGGCCGCGGTCGCCAACCATCAGGACGTTGTACCCAGAGCCATCTAAGAGCTCTGAGAGCACGTCGCGCGCGGATCCCGGTCCATAGGTGCCGAAGATCCGCTCATCCGCTCCCATTCCTTCCACCTTGGCGCCCGTGTCGGTGGAAACATCCCTCAGAATCTGCGCCAGGCTGGAATTCGACGCAACAATCAGCAGGCCGCGGCTGTCAAAGACCACCGATGCCGCGGCCGGAAGATCGTTGGCGGGCCAGTTGGGCGGCGGGGGCAGCACCGGCGCAGGCGGCGGAGCCGGCTGGGGCTGGGGTGCAGGCACAGCGGCCGAGGGTTTCTTGTGCGGATGAACGGATTTGTGGACGGGAGCGGCGGGCGGAGCGGAAGTCGAATTCGCTTGCGCGGCGAGGGCCGCACCTGAAAGCGAGAATAGCGCCGCGCAAAGAGCCCCGCATGCGGTCAACGACGCGGCAAAGCGCGCGGCTGACCGGCGCGCAACGGGCCCGGATCGCAAAAGCGAGGCGGGTGGTCGCGGGGATTCCGCTTGCGGTGACGGCTGTAAACGCATCGGAATCGCCTCCATCGAGTCTATTCAACAGCAAGTTGCGGCCGGATCATTGTGCGCTGGACTCGGCATTGGCCGGCGGCAATCCACTGCTGCTTCACTGTACTAGACTAGCAGTGGCCGATGGACGCTCGAAAGTAGGCGCGAGGAAGATTCTTCAGACAGAGAGGATGTTGGCGGGAATGCGCATCGGATTGTTTTTCTTGGGTTCGGTCATGGTGCTGTCACCAATGGCAAGCCGGGCTACGAGTTGCACCGCGCAGGCCGAAATGGGCTCGCTGGACCGCGATGCGCTGGCAGCGGCCGCGGGCCGGGTGGCAACGGCGGTTCTGGCGCAGGATTTCAACACGCTGCAGGCCAACCTGCTGCCGCAGGAGGCTTCGCAGTGGGATGGCATTCACGCCGCCGTGGAACAGGCTGCGCCGTTGGTGAAAGGCGGGAACTTCCAGTTGCGGGATGTGTATCTTCTGGACGCATCTGATCAGACGGCGACGGCCGACACGCAATTTTTCTGCTCTAACTCGACCGGCTCGCTTACCGTAAGCATCACTATGACAGCACTGCCGCCGGGGCGATACGCCGTGGTGCTGGCCGATGCGGTGGGCTCGCCGCTAGCCGGCCAGATGGGGCTGATACTGGCGTGGGATGGCGCCGCAACCGCGTGGAAGCTCGCCGGTCTGACGGTGCGGCCGGGGAAGTTCGACGGGCATGACGGCGTGTGGTACTGGATGCGCGCACGGGAGCTGGCTGCGAACGATCCGTGGAGTTCATGGTTCAGCTACGATGCGGCGCGCTATCTTTTGCTGCCGGTGGACTTTCTGACGTCGCCAAATCTGGACAAGCTGAGGAAGGAGCAATCGCTGATCGCACTATCGCCGCAGAGCCAGCTTCCCATGTCGCTGCCGGATGGCGACCGCACTTGGAAGATTGAGGCGGTGGGACTCGATGCCTCGCTGCACGGGCCCGATCTCGGCGTGGCGTACGAGTCCACAGGTGTAACAGATCCGGCGGCTCAGCGGACTGAGGCGACCTCGGTGATGAGCGCATTTCTGAAGGCGGAGCCTGGAATTCGCGCGAACTTTCATGGGCTGTGGGCGTATGCGGAGAAGGACGGCAAGCGCACGCCGGTGATGGAGCTGCCAATGAAGGAAATACCGTAAAGCCAGGGAGCAAGGGAACAGAGAACAGAAAGGCACGAAATCTTGCCAGCAATTATTGATCTGCGTTCGGACACCGTAACCAAGCCCACGCTCGAAATGCGTGCAGCGATGGCGGCGGCCGAGGTTGGCGACGACGTTTACGGCGAGGACCCAACAGTCAATTTGCTGGAGCGGCGCGCGGCGGAGAAGTTCGGCCGCGAAGCGGCGCTGTTTGTGCCCACGGGGACGATGGGCAACCAGATTGCGATTCGCACGCTGACGCAGCCGGGCCAGGAGGTGATCGCCGAGTCGCGCGCGCACATTCTGGATTACGAGATGGCGACGACGGCTGTCTTTTCCGGCTGCCTGATCCGCGCCGTGCCTGCCGAGGGAGGAATTCTGACGTGGAAACACATCGAGCCGGCAATCAGCCCGTATGGAGGTTTCCGCGCGGCGACGGGACTGATCGAAATTGAGAACACCGCGAATTTGGCTGGCGGCCGAGTTACGCGCGTCGAAGTTTTGGAGGAGATTTGGAATGGGGCGAGAGCGCACAAGTTGCCGCTGCATCTTGATGGAGCGCGTATCTTCAATGCGGCTGTGGCGCTAAGCGTGGACGTGAAGGCGCTGACGTGCGGCTTCGACACGGTGATGTTTTGTTTGTCGAAAGGATTGGGCGCGCCGGTGGGATCGATGCTCGTTGGTTCGGCGGCATTGATTGCTCGGGCGCGTGTTTACCGGAAAGCATTAGGCGGCGGCATGAGGCAGGCAGGTATTCTGGCCGCGGCGGGATTGATTGCTCTCCAAGAAGGTCCGGGACGGCTTGGCGAAGATCATGCCAACGCGCGACTGCTTGCCGAATCGCTGGCGCATACCGAGGGCGTAACGATCGATCTGGCGACGGTGGAGACGAATATCGTGGTCTTCAGGCTGGTGGCGGGGAAGGGAGCGGGAGAGCTGGCGGCGCGGCTGAAGGCGCGCGGAGTTCTGGTGGGCGCATTCGGGCCGGATGCGATCCGGGTGGTGACGCATCGCGACGTGAGCCGGAAAGATTGCATTAACGCGGCCGAGGCGCTGACGGAGGAGATTGAGGCGGGAATCAAAACGGCCAGCATCAAGTGATGCTGGCCGTTCGAAGCAACGCAGGGGTCTGAGCTACCCTCACAGATCGTAATAGAGGAAGAACTCGTACGGCACCGGGCGCAGGTTGACCGGAGCCAGCTCCTTCTCGCGCTTGTAGCTGATCCAGGTGTCGATCAAGTCGGGAGTGAAGACGTCTCCCTGCAGCAGGAAGTCGTGGTCCTTCTCGAGAGCAATCAAAACTTCGCCCAACGAGCCGGGCGTGCTCTTGATTTTCTTGGCTTCCGCCGGCTCGAGCTCATACAAATCCTTCTCGAGCGGCTCGCCGGGATCGATCTTGTTCTTGATGCCGTCGAGTCCGGCCATGAGCAGCGCCGCGAAGCAGAGGTAAGGATTGGTGGAGGCATCGGGACAGCGGAACTCGATGCGCTTGGCCTTGGGGCTGGTGGAGTAGACGGGAATGCGGACGGCTGCCGAGCGATTGCGCTTGGAGTAGGCCAGATTCACCGGCGCCTCGTAGCCCGGCACCAGGCGGCGATACGAGTTGGTGGTGGGAGCGGCGATGGCCAGCAGCGCCGGCGCGTGCTTGAGCAGTCCGCCGATGTAATACTTCGCGGTCTGGCTCAGCAGCGCGTAGCCCTTGGCGTCGAAGAAGACGTTCTTGTCGCCCTTCCAGAGGCTCTGGTGGACGTGCATGCCGGAGCCGTTGTCGCCGAAGAGCGGCTTGGGCATGAAGGTTGCGCTCATGCCGTGCTTTTTGGCGATCATGCGGATGATGTACTTGTAGTTGAGAAGATTGTCGGCCATCTTGACGAGGGGGCCGAAGCGCATGTCGATCTCGCACTGGCCAGCCGTGCCCACTTCGTGGTGGTGCACCTCGCACTTGACGCCCATATCTTTGAGCGCCAGGATGATCTCTGAGCGGATGTCCTGCAACTGGTCGGAGGGCGGCACGGGGAAGTAGCCTTCCTTGTGGCGCAGCTTGTAACCGAGGTTGGGGCATTCTTCGCAGCCCGTGTTCCAGACACCTTCGTCGGAGTCGACGAAATAGTAGCCGCTGTGCGCGGTCTGGTCGTAGCGAACGTCGTTGAAGATATAGAACTCGGCTTCTGGTCCCCAGTAGCTCATATCGGCAATTCCGGTTTTCTTCAGGTACGCTTCGGCCTTCTGCGCCACGTGGCGCGGATCGCGCGTATAGGGCTTTCGCGTGATGGGGTCGAAGACGTTGCAGATGATGTTCATCGTGGGTACCGAGAGAACCGGATCCACAACCGCCGAATCCGCGTCGGCAACTAGAACCATGTCGCTCTCATGAATCTGCTGGAAACCGCGGATGCTCGACCCATCGAAGCCGATGCCTTCCGCTTTGTCGAACAGGTCGTCCTCGAGGTCTTCCACCGGAATGGAAAAATGCTGCCACATTCCGGGCAGGTCAATAAACCTCAGGTCGATGATCTTCACGCCTGCATCCTTGGCAAGTTTTTTCACGTCACTCGGACTTCGTGGCATTTTAACTTCTCCTTTTGCCTGCCGTTGTCACATGCAGGCACGTGTTGAGTCGTGGAGGTCGAGCCTAACTGCGGCATTCATTGAAAAAAGTGCGATATAGAT
>JBEKWT010000180.1:0-6469 GCA_049512795.1 Occallatibacter sp. | reverse complement strand
GTGCAGCTCTGACCTAAGCGCGAGCCCCGCTCTCTTTTCCATCGATTCACGTTCCAGCGTAGACTCAGCTTCCTTGGCCGCGATATCGGGGCGGGTTCGCTCAATTCGTTCGCGATCCAGCATTTCCTCTCGATCAACCCAGGTGCCTCGCAAATACCAATCCAACAGTGCTGTTACGCCCTTATCTTTCCAGGTCCACGCCGACATCCGTGCTGCATCAATTTCGTTCTCCGCCTTGTGATACTTCAAACTGAAATCCTGAGCGCTCATCGATTGGAAATCCTGCAATCCGTCGATCTGCGCCAGCGCCTCTCTTCCAGCCCTTCGTTCGCCCGGCGTCAGCCAATGCCTCTCAATCAAAATCCAGATCGTAAGGAACGCAATAACAAATCCCAGAAACGCTCCTGACCAAACAAGAATCTTCCGCGTCGTTCTTTTGCTCCAAATCTCGTACTTCAACAGCTCACGGACTTTCATTGCAAATCCTTACAAAGCCGCCGCTCCGCTCACAATCTCGATGATCTCCTTGGTGATGGCGGCCTGGCGCACGCGGTTCATGTAGAGCGTGAGCGCGTCAATCATGTCGGAGGCGTTGTTGGTTGCCGAATCCATCGCCGTCATGCGGGCCGCGTGCTCGGCGGCGACCGACTCGGTCATGGCGTGGAAGAGCACGGAAAAGATGTACTGCGGCAGCAGGCCGGCGAAGAGCTCCTCGGCGGGCTGCTCGTAGATGTAGTCGACGTTGGCGGTGGCGAACTTTCTAGCTTCTTCGTCGGCCTCGGTGGTGTCGGCAGCCTCAATGTCGATGCCCGCGGAGAGGGCAGCCTCGGCCTGACGCTCCTTCTCTTCGGCGGAGGGCTCGACAACGCCGGTAATCTGCGGGTTCTCAAGATCGAGGAGCGGGAGCAGGCGCTCGACGACGAGGCGCTGCGCGATCACCGACTTGAACTCGTTGTAGACGATGTAGGCGGCATCGATCTCCTCGTGGACGTAGCGGGAGATGATGTTGTGCGCGAGATCGAGGACGCGTGAAGGTTCAAGCTTGACCAGCAGGCCGGGGTGGTCGCCGGTGAGCTCGACTTTTCCCTGGCGCGGGGACCGGACCTGATGCTTCTGGCCGTTCTCGTCGGTCTGATCGGTATAGGCAGCGGTGGGATAGCGGCGGCGCAACTGGTCGCGGCCCTTGCGGCCGACGGCCTCGATGTCGATTTCCTTGTCGGGGTTGCCGTTGATGAACTGATAAGCGGTCTTGAGAATATTGGCGTTGAAGGCGCCGGCAAAACCCTTGTCGCCGCTGATGACGATGAGCAGGACGCGCTTTTCGGGCCGGGTGAGGAAGAGCTGGCTGGAAATATTCCCGGACTTCTCATCATAGAGATCGGCGCGGCGGCGGAGCGACTCAAGGACGCTGACAATCATTCGGGCGTAGGGCCGGGCGGCGAGGGCACGCTCCTGGGCGCGGCGCAGCTTGGCCGCGGAGACCATCTTCATGGCCTTGGTGATCTGCCGCGTGTTTTTCACGCTGCGGATGCGACGCCGGAGATCGAGTACGTTCGCCATGTCTTTACGCCTTTGCTGCCGCCAGCTCCGCCTTGAAATTTGCCGAGTACTCCTTGAGGGCCGCGTGCAGGCGGTTGCGAAGATCGTCGTCGAGCGCCTTCTTTTCGGTGATGTCGGCGACAAGCGCCTGCTGCGAGTCGTCGAAGTATTTGTAGAGGCCATCCTCGAAGGCGCGAATGTCACGGACCTCGAAATCGTCGAGATAGCCCTGCGTGCCTGCAAACAGGACCACCATCTGCTGCTGCCAGGTGAGCGGGTGGAACTGCGGCTGTTTGAGCAGCTCGGTGAGGCGCACGCCGCGGGCGAGCTGTTTTTGCGTGAGAGGATCGAGGTCGGAGCCGAACTGCGCAAATGCTGCGAGCTCGCGATATTGCGCCAGGTCCAGCTTCAGCGTCGACCCCACCTGCTTGACGGCCTTGATGGCAGCTGAGAAGCCGACGCGCGAGACAGAGAGGCCGACGTTGACGGCGGGACGAACGCCGGAGTTGAAGAGGTCGGTTTCGAGAAAAATCTGTCCGTCGGTAATGGAGATGACGTTGGTCGGAATGTAGGCCGAGACGTCGCCGGCCTGGGTTTCGATGACGGGCAACGCCGTGAGCGAGCCGCCGCCGCGCTCCTTACTCATTTTGGAAGAACGCTCAAGCAGACGCGAGTGGAGATAGAAAACGTCGCCGGGATACGCCTCGCGACCCGGCGGGCGGCGCAGCAGCAGCGAGATTTCGCGATAGGCCATGGCGTGCTTGGAGAGATCGTCGTACATGACCAGCGCGTGCTTGCCGCTGTCGCGGAAATACTCGCCCATGGCGGTGGCGGCGTAGGGCGCGAGGTAGAGCAGCGGCGCGGGCTCGGAAGCCGAAGCGGCGACGACGATGGTGTGGCCCATCGCGCCGTGCTCGGTGAGCGTTTGCACCACCTGCGCGATCGACGAGCGCTTTTGGCCGATCGCGCAGTAGATGCAGATCAGGTCGTTTTTCGCGTTGTTGATGATGGTGTCGAGCAGGACGGCGGTCTTGCCGGTCTGGCGGTCTCCAATGATGAGCTCGCGCTGGCCGCGGCCGATCGGAATCATGGCGTCAATGGCTTTGAGGCCGGTGGCCATGGGCTCGCGCACGGGCTGGCGGTCGATGATGCCGGGGGCCAGGCGCTCGATGGGAAGGAATTCCGTGGTGGCGATGGGGCCCTTGTCGTCGATGGGCGCCCCAAGCGCGTTGACCACGCGGCCGATCATGGCCGGGCCGACGGGGACAGAGAGGATTTTGCCGGTGCGCTTGACCTCTTCGCCCTCCTTCAGCTCGGTGTAGTCGCCGAGGACGACCGAGCCCACCTGATCCTCTTCAAGCGAGAGGGCGAGGCCGGCGATGTCGTGCGGAAAGCTGAGCAGCTCGCCGGCCATGACCTTGTCGAGGCCATGGATGCGGGCAATGCCGTCACCAAGCGAGGTGATGGTGCCGACCTCGTCGACCTGGACCTTCGAGTCGTAGTTCGCGATCTGCGCGCGAAGAAGTTGCGTGATTTCGTCTGCTTTTATCTGGGCCATTTACGTTCCTTCGAGCGGTAGGTCATCACTGCCCGCTGACTAATTCCTGTTTGAGTCGATCCAGCCGGCCGCGCACGCTGCCGTCGTAAACCGTGGAGCCGATGCGGACCACGGCGCCGCCGAGAATGGATGAGTCGAGCTTGAAACTTGGGTCGATTTTTGCGCCGGCAACTTTGGCCAGCTCCGCAACCAGCTCGCTGCGTTCATCGGCGCTTAACTGGCGCGCGGTGACGATTTCGGCGGGACGAATGCCCGACTGCTGCTGCAAAATGCGGCGATAGGCTGCCGCCACCTCGACGACGTGGCCGATGCGATTGTTGGAGATGAGCACGGCAAGCAGGTTGCGCAGCTCCTTCTGCATGCCCAGTTTGGCGTTCAGCTTATCGAGGATTTCAACCTTTTGTACCGCGGGTGCGGCCGGATTCACGAAGAAGGTGCGCAGTTCGGCGCTGCCCTCCCACGAGGCGAGAAAATCGGAGAACTGGCGGTCGATGGCGGCCGCGTCGAGCCGGGCATCGGTTACGACATCGGCAAAGGCGCTGGCATAGCGGGCGACAAAGGCGGGCATTTAGTTCTGACCTCCTTTGCCTGAAGCGTCAGCGGCCACGCCGGCAACGAATTCGGCGATGAGGGCGCGGTCGGTCTCCGGCGTCATCGCCAGCTCCCTTGACGCCTGATCGATCGCGAGATCGGCGGCGAAATCGCGCAGGCCGCGCCGGACCTGGGCGGCGGCCACGCTGATTTCCTGCTCGGCTGCGGCTACAATGCGGGCGCTTTCCTCGCCGAGGGCGGCCTTGATGCGCTTTTCATCTTCGAGGCTGTCCTGCTCGATCTGGGCGCGGAACTTCTCCATCTCCTCGCCGAGGCCGGCAAGCTTGGCCTCAACAGCGCTGAGGCGGGATTCGGCGTCGCGAGTGGCTTCGCGCGCGGTCTGGAGATCTTTGCTCAGGGTCTCGGAGCGCTTGCGAATGAGCTTGGGCATGAAGCGGCCGAGCGGGATGACGATGGCCAAAAAAATGATGGCGAAGTTAATCCCCAGCAGAAGGAAGATCGTTGTATCGAGACTGAGATGCAGGACGCGGGCCAGCGATTGCACGATGGGCGAATGCAGGAAGGCTTGCTCCTGCTCTTCCTGCGACGGGGGCTGAGACTGAGGAGCGTTCGAATCAGCCGAACCTGAGGTCTGGGCGCTGGAATTTGAAGCGCTCGGAATGGACGCCGTCGATTGGGCAGCGGCGCGTAACGGCGCGAGCGCGAGTAAAGAAAAAACCGTCGCGACCAGCAAGGTTCTCAACAAGTTGGAAGGACGGAACATGGCGGGGAGGGTGAATTTCAACGGGAACCCCCGGCAGCGGCGGGCAGGACGGCGCGGACAGCCAGGCCAGCCAGATCGGCGGTTGCGGATTGGATCACCTTGCGGGCCGCGACGGCATCGGCCTCGATTTCTGCCTTGGCCTGGCGCACTTTGTCGCCGGCTGCCTTGCGGGCAGCGTCGAGCGCGGTGTCGCGCTCGGCGCTCCACTGCTCGACGCGCCGCTCGCGAAGCTTGTAGACGTCGGCACGGGCCAGGCGGAGGCGCTCGGCATAATCGGCGGCCTTCGATTCCGCCTCGGCAATCGCGTTGCGGGCGTCTTCCATGGCCCCTTCAGTGAGCGCTCGGCGCTTGGCCAGAACCGCCGTCAGCGGGCCCTGGATCAGAAACTGATAGGCGAAGACCAGCACGAGGAAGAGCAGAGCCGTTGGCACAGCGCTAACCAGGAGGTCGCCGAGTTGTTGAAGGATTTGCATGGAGGTACTGAAGCTCTACAACTGAACCCAAGAAAGATTTCGTAAGTGGAACCCTCATTTTTATCAGGGGCAGCGGCTCAAGTCAACGCGAGGAGGGGCTTAAGGACCGCGATCTGTGACACGAGTCACGAATCGGGAAATTCACATAAAAAAGGGCTTGCTATTGCCCAAAACAGTCCTACACTGGAACTACCACCTAGACCCGGACCAGGGTCCAGCGGGCAGCCGGTTTCGGGATATCCTTCCACTCCCGAAGCCGGAGGCCCGCTTCTTACTTTTTGGGCCGCTTTCAGCCATCAGCTTTTAGTTCTTACGGATTTGAGCCCATCGCCGACCTGTCCACGGTGAGCAATCCCTGCGCGCGGAGCCAGCTCTCCAGCAGGTTGGGCCATTGGTCGAGCGCGGGATCGCCTTTGCCCAGGCCGCTGCCATGGGCTCCATTGGCGAAAACGTGCAGCTCGGACGGAACTCCGGCCTTCAGGAGCGCCTGATAAAAGTCGATGCTCGCGGCGGGAGACACCGTCTTGTCGGCAAAAGTCTGGTAGATGAACGTCGGCGGCGTGTCCTTCGTGACAAAAAGTATTGGATCGTACTTCGCGCGCAGCGCGTCGCACTGGTCCATCAGGTTAAGGATTTTGCAGTAGCTCAGGAACGTCGTGTCGCGGGTGATGGCGTCGAGCCAGGGATAGCCGAGGACGAGGTAGTCGGGGCGGCTGGAAGCTCGATCGATGGGATCCTCGGCGTCGGGGTTGCCGGCGACAAACTGGGTTCCGGCGAGCGCGGCAAGGTGGCCGCCGGCGGAGAAGCCAATGACGACAATGCGATTGGGGCTGATGTGATAGTCCGTTGCCCGGGCGCGGACGGTCTGAATGGCGCGGCGAGCGTCGAGAAGCGGAACCGGCAGCAGGTAGCCGTTCGAGCCGAGCCGGTAGCTCAGGATGAAGGCGTGAAATCCGCGAGCGGTGAACCAGTCAGCGACCTCGCGGCCCTCGAGGTCGCCGGCCAGATTGAGATAGGCGCCACCGGGAAAGATGACGACGGCCGAGCCGTTTCCGGTGCCCCCGCGGGGACCGAAGATGGTAAGCGCAGGAATGTCGCTGCACGGTTCGCTCTTGGTTGGGGGCGATGTCTGAACTCCCTGCGTCTTGTCTCCTGGGGGAGTTCCCGGCCAGAGGCGGATGGTCTGGATTCCAAGGAAGGCGTTGTCGGCGCCGATCGTAGCGCACTTGGCGGTTTGCGCGTGGGCGGCGGAGATGGCCGCCAACGCCACGATGGGTGCCGCGATGAGGAGTGCAAAGAATTGCTTCATGGGAGCCTCGTTCGGATTCGCGAGTATCTGTCTCACTTTGGGGTGCAGTCCAAGTTCTATAGGTTGAAGAGCTCGCGAAGGCGCTTGGTTTGGGCGCGGCTGACGGGGATTTCGGTCTGCTGCTTGTCGTTCATTCTGAGCTGGTAGCTGGATTTGAACCAGGGCATGACCTCGCGGATCTGGTCGATATTGACGACGAAGCCGCGGTGGGCGCGCCAGAAGCGCGAAGAATCGAGGAGCTCAAGGAGTTCCTCAAGGGTGCGGCACTTGGATTG
>JBEKWT010000179.1:0-13625 GCA_049512795.1 Occallatibacter sp. | reverse complement strand
CTCCGCCTCGCCCACGACCCGGATTTCCTCAAGGCCGCCGACCCCTTCTGGAATGCCACCTCTGTGGCGCCTGCCTTTCAACGCGTAGAGACTTCACTCCTCGCCGCCTTCGAAGGCTGGCCAAAGCTCACCCCGCCCGCAGCTGCCGCCACCAAAGGCAAACGCATCTTCCAGCTCCGCACCTACGAGAGCCCCAGCAACGGCGAACACGTCCGCAAAGTGGAAATGTTCCATTCCGGCGAATTCGAGATCTTCTTGAGCGCCGGCTTCCATCCCGTGTTCTTCGGCGATACGCTCGTTGGCTCCCGCATGCCCAACCTTACTTACATGCTCAGCTTTGCCGACTTGGCCGAGCTCGACGCAAAGTGGGATGTCTTCCGCAACGATCCAGCCTGGAAGAAGCTTTCCTCCGACCCGCGCTTCGCCTTCGATTCCATCGTCACCAACATCACCAACCTGATCCTGAGCCCGCTCGACTGCTCGCAGATCTGATGAAGCGGCCAAAGGGCGCACAAAGATTTCTGTTGACATGACACTCTAATAGGCATATATCTAATAGAACTATGGCGCGCCGCTCCAGCTCGAGCATGGAAGTGCTTCTTGGCTTGCTCACGGTCGAACCTATGTCCGGTTACGACCTCGGGCAGGCCATCCGCGCTTCCGTTGGACACTTCTGGAACGAAAGTTATGGGCAGATTTATCCCAACCTCAAGAAGCTGGCCGCCGGCGGACTCGTGACGGCGAAAACCGAAAAACAAAAGGGCAAGCCGGACCGGCAAATCTACTCCATCACCGCCAAGGGGCGAATGCGGCTGGCGAACTGGCTGGCCGTCGAGCCGCAGCCCGAAGTTCCGCGGAACGAACTGCTTCTGAAGCTGTTCTTTGGCGTGCAGGCCTCGTCGCAGGCACTCATGGGATATGTAGAGCGCATGGCCGAGCGCGAGACCGCGGTCCTCGAGGAGTTGAAGCGCCTGCAGCGCGAGGAAATTGCGCAAATGAGGAGCTATCCCGACGCGCCTTATTGGCAGATGGCGGCGCGCTTCGGGCAGCTTGAGCTGGAAGCTCACTTGCACTGGGCTCGTGAAACGCAGGCCGCGTTGCGCGCAGTCGCGCAGCGCCGGAAAACTCGATCCAGAACCGGAAAGGGCAAACATGATGCAGGCAAATGAGACGGCGCAACCAGAGGGTATACAAGTGCACAGAGGCCCGGAACAAGTTGCCTCATGGCTTCATTTGATGGGCCTGCTGCTGATCGGCGCGGGCGTCGTCGCCCTCGGCTTTCTGGCGCAAAGCAGCAATCCCGGAAGCGCGCCAGCCGGCCAGCTTGCAGGCCACGGCATCGCCATCCGCGTATACCTCGTCGCCATCTTCATGGACTGGGCTTTGTTTTACTACTGCTGGGCGGGTGTGCACCACCGCGGCGGCACCATTTGGTCGCTGTATGGCGGGCGTTGGAACTCATGGAAGAGTGTAGCGACCGATCTTGCCATTGCCGTTCCCTTTTGGGTCCTCTGGGAAGGCGCGGCCTACGGAGTCGCCCGCCTGCTCGGGCCCAGCGGCGCAAAAACCGTCGACAGCCTTCTGCCGCACAGCCTGCTGGAAGTCATCGCCTGGTTCGCCACCTGTATCACCGCCGGCATTTGCGAAGAAATGATCTTCCGTGGCTATCTTCAGCGGCAGTTGCACGCGCTCAGCGGCAGCCTCTGGATCGCCGTCGTTGCTCAGGGCGTAATCTTCGGCCTCTTTCACGCATATCAGGGATGGCACGCTGTCACCATCATCAGTGTGCTTGGTGTTCTTTATGGCGCGCTCGCGGCCTGGCGCAGGAATCTCCGCATCAACGTCGTCGCTCATGCCTGGTCGGATATCTGGGAAGGCTGGCTGAAATTTGTGATTTGGAAATAGAGGGCAACGCGACCGCGCTGCCTTTTCTGCTGATCCCTGCTGCCTTTTCCCCGTTCCTTCTATAATCGGCCCATGCGTTTCCTCGCCGATTCGCGGCATCGATCCGTCGCCATGCTCGCAGCCGGCGCGCTCTTCGTCTTTGTTCTGCTGGGAACTCTGACATGGTTCAATACCTCCAATGTCAATTTCCTCAATCCGGCAACATACGCGCAGACCATCGCCCTTACGGCCCTTGAAGTTCTGCTCTTCCTGCTATTGCTCCTGCTGCTTGTCCTTCTGTTTCGCACCGTTCTCAAGGTCTATGTAGGGCAGGGAAGCAGCGGCCTGGGCGCGCGCCTGCGATCGCGCATGGTGCTCGGCGCCGTCATCATCACCTTCATGCCCGCCGCTCTCATGTTCCTGTTCAGCTATTTCCTGCTGAGCCGCTCGCTGGAACGGTGGTTTTCGCCGGACGCTTTGCAATTGCGCAACGACTCCACCAGTGTCGTTCAGGAGCTTGTCCAGTATGTGGCCAGCAATGCGCGAAGTGAGGCCGAATCGGTAGCCGAGAGCGGAGCGCCTGACGGTAACGCACAGGCGCTCCTACAGGTGATGAGTTCGCGCCGTCTTTCCTTGCAGGGCGGTTTTCTTCTCGTTTACGACAAAAACAAGCGAATGTTCTCGAGCTTCCAGGCTCCGCCCGAATCGAGTCCGGTTTTCTTGCGCGCGTCGGCGCCTGACTCCGACTGGAAGGAATCTCCGCTGCGCGGGCCGCTCTCGGCCGGTCTTCTCCTTGCCGCCGAACGCAATGACAATTCCGTCGTCGATGTCGCAGGCCAGGCAAACGCGCTGGGTATGGCCGTCACGCCTTCCGGCAAGATTGTGATCGCTGTCCTGCCTATGCCCAACGGTCTGAACGCAACCATCGCCCGCATTCGTTCCGGCGCCGACGAGTATTTGCAGCTCTACCGCTCCCGCCGCGTCATTCGCACTACCTTGTCCCTCACACTCTTGTTGGTCACTGTCTTTGTCTTCTTTTCCAGCGTCTGGCTCGCGGTGTTTTTGTCCAAGCAAATCACCCGCCCGGTTGAGGCGCTGGCCGACGCCATGGACGCCATCTCCGCCGGCAAGTATGAGCAACGCGTGACCGACGTAGCCACTGGCGAGATGGGCGATCTTGTACGCTCTTTTAATCACATGGCCTCGGACCTCGAGATGAGCCGCCAATTGGCTCAGACCGCTCAAGCACAGCTCACCGCAGCCAATCTCGCAATCGAGGAGCGCAGACGCGAGCTTGAGACCATTGTCGATACCATTCCCTCGGGCGTCGTCACGCTTGACGGAGCCGGCGTAGTGCTTCAGGCCAACCGCGCCTTTGCTGCGTTGATGGCGCTTCGGCTGGATGTGCCTTTGGCAGGTCAGAGCATCGCATCGTTGCTGCCTGCCGATTGCGCCGATGAGCTTGCCAGAGTCATCCGCCGCGCCAGCCGCATGGGCGCTGCGTCGACAGAGCTCGAATATCACGCCTACGGGCGCACGCTTCATCTCGCTATCACCAGCGCGCGGCTCGATCTCGGCCGCGGGCAAGCTGGATCGGTGCTCGTGGTCGAAGACACCACTGATTTCCTGCGCGCACAGCGTCAGCTCGCCTGGAAGGAAGTCGCCCAGCAGGTGGCTCATGAAATCAAGAATCCGCTCACGCCCATCGCTCTCAGCGCCGAACGCATCGGCAGGCATCTTGATCGCGGCCAGCCCGACTCACCCAGCATTATTCGCAAGTGCACTGAGGTCATCCTCGGCTGCGTCGCTACCTTGCGCATGCTGGTTGATCAATTCTCCGCCCTGGCGCAGTTCCCTGCGCCGCAGCCCCGCCCCTGCGACGTGAATCAGATCGTCGAAGAAGCTCTCGCGCTCTTCGGCGGCAGGCTCGTAGGCATCACCGTGCAGTGCAATCTCGAGTCGAGCTTGCCGCAGGTCCTCGCCGATCCTGAGGCCATACGCCGCGCTCTGGCCAACCTCATCGACAACGCCGCTGAAGCCATGCACGGCAGCCTTCTGCGCGTCCTCGGCCTGCGCACCGCGCTCTGCGAAGACGGCGCGGCGGCTGAAGTCACCGTCTCCGACACCGGATCCGGTCTGAGCGACGAAATTCGCGAGCGCCTGTTCCTGCCCTACTACTCAACAAAGCACCGCGGCACGGGCCTGGGCCTCTCCATTGCCGCCAAAATCGTCCAGGAACACGGTGGCTCCATCAGCGCTGAGGCCAACACTCCCAAGGGCGCGCGTTTTCTGCTGCGCCTGCCCTTGGTGGAACCGGTCGCGGCGAATGGGCCTGGCGCAGTGGACCCGGAACCGGTGAAGGGCGTCGCTTCATGAACCACATCCTCGTAGTAGACGACGAAGCGGAGATTCGCAGCTCGCTCGAAGAGATTCTGCGCGAGGAAGGCTACGGCGTTGCCGGCGCAGCCGATGCCGCCGAAGCCATGGTGCTGCTGCGTGACACGCCCTACGACGTAGTTCTGCTCGACATCTGGCTCCCCGGCCGAGACGGTCTCGATATGCTTGCTGAAATTCGCGATCTCACGCCCGATATGCGGCCTGAAGTGGTCATCATCAGCGGCCACGGCACCATCGAAGCGGCCGTGAAAGCCACCAAGCTGGGCGCTTACGATTTTCTTGAAAAGCCGCTCTCGCTTGAGCGCACCCTCATCGTCCTTAAAAATGCCGTCGAAGCTCGCCGTCTGCGCACGCAGAATGAGGAGTTCAAGCGCCAGTTCAGCGCCGCCGCCGCGCTCACCGGCGAAAGTGTGCCGCTCAAGGCCCTTCGCCAGCAAATCAAGCTCATGGCCCCCACCAATGGCCGCGTGCTCATCTACGGCGAGTCAGGCACCGGCAAGGAGCTCATCGCGCGTTCCATCCATGCTGAAAGCCTCCGCCGCGACGGAGTCTTTGTCGAGCTCAACTGCGCCGCAATCCCTGAGGCACATATCGAGGCCGAGCTCTTCGGCTATCGCCACGGCGCGCAACCGGGCGGCCCTCCCGAGCAGCGCGGCACACTCGAGCGTGCCGACGGCGGAACGCTTTACCTCGACGAAGTGGGCGACATGAGCCTCAAAACGCAAGCCAAAGTTCTCAGCGCCCTCGATGATCAAATGTTCACGCCCGTGGGCGGTACGCAAGTCCTGCGCGTCGACGTACGCGTCATCGCTTCCACCAACAAGGATCTCGAGGAAGAGATCGCCAAGGGCAACTTCCGTGAGGATCTCTTCTACCGCCTTAATGTAGTTCCGTTCTTCGTGCCCCCGCTGCGCGAGCGCAAGCAGGATATTCCGCTCCTGGCGCGCGAGTTCCTGCTCGAATTTGGCCGTCAATATGGCCGCCCGCGCGTCGAGATCGCCGAGGAGGCTCTGGATGCGCTGGCGCAGTACCACTGGCCCGGCAACGTGCGCGAGCTCAAGAACCTGATCGAGCGCGTTCTCATCCTCAATCCGCGCGTTCTGCGCATCGAGCGCAAGCATTTGCCTCCGCTTACGCACAAAGCCGGCTCACGCTCCACTGAAGAGTTCTCCAGCCTGCAGCAGGCGCGCGATGCGTACGAGCGCGAGTATATTCTCAAGAAGATTGAAGAGGCTCATAACAACATCAGCCACGCCGCCGAGTTGCTCGGTCTCGAGCGCAGCCATCTCTACCGCAAGATGAAAGCTTTAGGAATCGCCGCTCGCGAGTAGTGGCGTGTCGGATGCTTGCTGAACTTGCGGAGTCTCTCGCCGATCCCTGAAGTGAAACCGCCGCTCCACTTTTTTGTCGCGAAGATCGGGTTTGCCCGCGCGGCGCTCCGGTCTGCGCAGGCGACGCCGATCGTCCTTTTGGCTCATTGACGAAGGCAGAATGATCGGTTCGGGACCGCCCAATGGTCGATTTCTCGCGGGTTGCCTTGCCTCGGTTCTGGCATTTGGTTCGGCTCTCGAAAAAGTCGTCGTTGCTGCTGTGAAGGTAGGCTCGGGTTCGGCAACAGGCGCCTCCCTGTGTCGCGCTCGCGACTGATCCTCCACGCTCGATCCAGAACCGCTGGTCAGCAGTTTGTTCAGGGTCGGAATGTTTGCCCGCTGCGTCTCCACAAAGTCCACGCCATCCACTGAAAGCGTGTACTGCGCGTTGTCGGCCTTGGTTACGTATCCCTTCTTCTGCAGATACCACAACGTAAAGTCCAGGTAGTCGCGCGGGAAACCCATCCGCCCCTCGATCTCGCTAAGCGGAACTTCCGGGTAAGTCGGGTTGGTGCGCCGCCGGTAGTAAAGAACCGCCAATACTGCCAGCCGCCGGTTCAGCTCGCCCTCCAGGGCATCCATGAAATCGATGGTCGTGGCCAGCGGCTCCGGTGGAGCTTGTGTCTTGGTCCGCGCCGCATCGTATTCCGCGCTTCTCTTCATGGCCTGTCTCGGCGTTGTCCGGGTGCAGGCGCGCCGCCAGGAATCGATAGACACGATGGACTGTCTCAGCGTCCGCGTTGGGGCTGATTTGGAGAAACTCGTAGTAATCGACCACCGGTGTGCCCATGTTTCTCCCGCAAGATTCGTTCTGAGCTTAGCCTACGATTGAATCGGCTCGGTATCCCGCATAGGTGGGAGCCTCTGACGGCAAACTCCATTCAGATCAAAGGTCGCCCACCATCCTGGCCGCCATGGCCAGCCTAAACCGTTTCCAGGCAAGCATTTGGAGCGATCTGCGGAACTTTGGACGTCGCCTCCCAAAACGGTCCGGAATCTGCAACCAGAACGGCGCCACACGGTCCCCCAACTCGAGTCCTCAGCACACCCACAGAGACCCTGGCCAAAACCCCGCTGCATGCTACGCTAACCCACATGCCGCCAGCGTCACGGCCGGATGTCGAGACTCAACCCGTGCCGGCTCCGCGCGAACGCCCCTGGCTCCTCGCATTTCTCATCGCGCCCGACGCGGTGATTTCCCTTGGCCTTGCCAGCGGAGCGCTGACCTTTCTGCTGCGAAACGAGGGAGTCACGCCCGATCGCGCGGCCAGCATCTCCGCGCTGATCATGGTGCCCCACTCGATCTATTTCCTCTGGGGCCCGGTAACGGATTTCTGGATGCGCCGCCGCACCTGGATCATGGTTGCGGCCGTCGCGGCTGCCGTCGCGGTGCTGGCCGCATTTCACCAGCACTCGCTTGCGACTCCGTGGGCCGTGGCATTGCTGTTCCTTGGCGCGTGCCTGGGCGTAATTGTTGCGGCGGCATGCGGCGGCATCATGGGTGCGTTCACCGGCGAGGCAAATAAGCGGCGCGCCAGCAGCGCTTACCAAATCGGCTCGCTCACGATTGGTGCGGTTGCCATCTTTCTTCTGGTTTCGCTCGCCGATCGCTTTCCACTCGGCGTGCTTGGCGGCATTGTGGCAGCTATGGTCATTTTGCCGGCACTGTTCGCACTTGCCGCGCCGCCGCAATCGATGGTAAGAGAACACGGCCTGGAGGGAACCCTGGCGCGCATCGGACGCGAGTTCAAGTCCACCTTTCTGCGCTGGGAAGCAATTCCCTACACGCTTCTCATCGCCTCGCCATGCACCAGCGGCGCCATGATCGGTCTGCTGCCGCAGTTGGCTCGCGACTACGGAGTGAGCGCGGCGCAGGTGGCGTGGATCAACGGTCTTGGCGGCGCGCTGCTCACCAGCGCCGGCGCACTCTCGGCGTTGCTGGTTCCTGTCCGAGTGCGCTCGTCCATTGCCTATTTGCTGGTGGGCCTGGCGAATGCGGCCACCCTCGCGTTGCTCAGCATGGGACCGCAGCGGCCGGCGATTTATTTCCTGAGCACGGCGCTTTTTCTCTTCACCGTCGGCGCCGGCTACGCGTTGTTTACGGCGGTCTGTCTGGAATTCCTCGGCAGCTCGGGCAAGAGCGGCAGCTCGCGCTACGCCATCATCAACTCTCTGGGCAATGTTCCGGTGGCGTATATGTCGTGGCTCGACGGCCGCGGCTACGCGCTATGGGGCCCGCGAGGCATGCCCGGCATCGATGCCCTGGCGAGCGCCGTGGTGATTTTGATCCTGCTGGGGCATTTCGTTTTCAGCAAGCGCAGGAGGAATCGATCGCGTTAGTCGCGCGGTTGTTTCAGGATCGGCCCGATTGAACCGGGATTGTCTCCCAGTCTTGGGTCCACGCGAAAATCCCACACCGATTCGCTGATGTCCGACGGAGAGAGAATTTCCACCAGCGCATACTCGCCAATGCTCAGCGTCTGTGTCGGCACAATCTTCAACCAGTGCTTGCCCGGCAAGATCTCCACCTTGGTGGGGATCGTATCCTCGTCCTGCGTCACCGTACCCGTGGGACCCACGTGAATAGCGCCCACAATGCGCACGGCTTGCCGCTCATCCACGCGCACGATCACAAAGCCCGACTGCGTCGAGTGTGCGCCATGCTTGCCGCCGTTCACCGCCTTCGCATTGCCCGTATCCACAGTCAACGGGTGCGAAAGCACCGGCTCGTTTCCCGTCTCCACCCCAAGCGAAAGATAGATCGCCGGATCGTTCACATGCAGATGCACCCTGGCGTTCGCGCCTTCCAGCTCCAGATTCGCCCGCTGCGTCGCCAGGGGATTCAGCACTGCAATCCCCTTGCGGTTCTTCGTGTTCAGCGAGAGATCTTTCGAAATCAGCTCCACCAGCTCGGGAGTGCCCTGAAAGGTGTCCAGCACAAACACGCCTTCTTCGTCCGGCAGCTCCAGCCCCGGAACCACGATCGGCATGCGCGCCTTTTCGTCGTCGCGCTCTTCTGATTCTTCCTTGTCGATATCCGCCGCCTCCTTCATCGCCGGCGAAGAGTCCTCTGCGGCCAGCTCAGCGTGGTCCCTGGCCCACTTGTTCGTCGCGTCCCAATCCACCAGGTCCGCCGGCAACTCTTCCCACTCGCCGCGTTCCTGCGACAGGTAGCGCACGCGGTCGCCGGCAATCTGGTAATCGCGCACTAACTGGTAGGAGCCGTCCTTCAAAATCAGGCGCAGATTCCTTCCCGTGCCGGGAACAGCGGGCTTTAGCGGCAGTGGCCTGGAACCCTGATCCGAGCTTTGGCCTCCCTGTGCGCTCGGTGCCTGCTGGATCGTTACGCTCTGCGGGGCGTCTTGCGCAAAAATGGCCGGCGCCGCAAGCAGGAGAATAGCCAGCGAAAGCGCCGACACACCCCAACCTCGCGGAACTATCTCAGAATCAACCATGGCAATTCAGTTTAGACGCTTCCACCGTGCCAGCGTTTTCCCGTGCGCCGCCTCGAAATCGTTACCGAAGGGCAACCTCTCCAATCCAAAAGCGTCCAAACCTCTGAGAGCTTTCTGTAGAATAGAACTGGAAGGTTCCATCGATTGGCAGGACTTAAGACAATTCTCCGCGGCAAACGCGGCGCCCAACCTGGCTTTTTGCCTGGCCTCCTGCCCGGCTTTTTGCCGGCAGTGGCCGTTCTCTGTCTGGTTCTGCTGGCGATGCTGGCCGTGGCTCAGGTCGCGCACCTGCACCCTAACCAATCTGACGCCGATCACTGCCAGCTCTGCATTGTCATGCACACGGTGGTGCCCGTTGCTGCCACTGCGGCCGCCATCGTAATCGTGCAATTAGGAGCTTCCACTCCGCAGGCCGAGCCCATCGTAATTGCCCGCCAGCGGCAAATTCGCCTCTTCATTCGTCCCCCTCCCGTCTCCTGCTAGAGCATCTTTCCGTTTTCATTCATGCCCTCGCATCGGCCCAATGCTTTTAGGATCGGGCAATGCCTGGCCGCATCTGCACACACTGATTTCGAAGCGGACCGATGCTCCTCCACTGAGGAACCCGCTGCGGCTCGTCCCGCGGGTGAGACTTCTCATCTTTCAGCCATTTTTCAGGAGATTTTGCCATGACGTTCCATCGCGGCGCGACCACGCGCCTTCTTCCCCTGATTGCCTTTGCCTGCGCGGCGCTCTCCGCGTCGGCGCAAAGCGGCAACGCCGGCGCCGTGCGCGGCACGGTCACCGATCCCTCCGGAGCCGTGATCCCCAAGGCAACGGTCCAACTCACCGACAAAGTGAGCGGATTCGATCGCACCACAACCACCGACGCTACCGGCCAGTTCAGCTTCTCCAATGTGCCGTTCAATCCATACATGATCGACGCCTCCGCAAAAGGCTTCGCCTCGTTCAGCCAAAATGTTGAGATTCGCTCTTCGGTGGGGATCACCGTCAACCTCATTCTTCAAATCGCCGGCGCCAGCCAAACCGTCACCGTCGAGTCAGGCAGCGACCTCATTGAGAATGACTCAACTTTCCACACCGACGTCGATCGCGACATGTTCACCAAGGTGCCGCTTGAGAGTCAGTCTTCAGGCCTGAGCGCACTCGTCACCCAGACCACTCCCGGCGTCTCCGCCGACTCCAACGGCCTCTTTCACGGCCTTGGCGACCATGCGTCCAACTCCTTCTCCGTTGACGGCCAGTCGATCACCGACCAGCAGAGCAAAGTCTTTTCCAACCAGCTTCCCTCCAACTCGATTCAATCCATCGAGGTCATCAGCGGCGCGCCTCCGGCCGAGTACGGCGACAAGACCAGTCTCGTCATCGTGGCTACCACGCGCTCCGGCCAGGGTGTTACCACGCCCACTGGAAGCGCCTACAGCTCCTATGGCAGCTTTGGCTCGGCTTCCGGTGGTGTCGATCTTTCCTATGGCAGAAACAAGTGGGGCAACTTTATCGAGGCCGACGGCCTGAATACCGGACGCTTTCTCGATCCGCCCGAATTTACCGTCTTTCACGACAAGGGAAACGAGGAGAATTTCTTCGACCGCGTCGACTATAGCCTTTCGCAGGCTGACTCCGTGCATTTCGATCTCAACTACAGCCGCTCCTGGTTTCAAACCCCGAATTCCTACGACAACCTCAACGTGCAGAACGTGACCAACGGAGGAACGGGCGCCAGCCCGGCCTTTGGCAGCGTGGGCAACGCCGACCAGCACTCCAAAATCGGCACCTACAACATCTCCCCCACTTACACGCGAATCATAAGCAGCAATTCGGTCTTTAATCTGGGTGTCTTTGTCAGAAGAGATGGATACGACTACTATCCCAGCGCCAACCCGCTCGCCGATCTCGGTCCGTCGAACCTGCAAACCTCATCCATCTCCCAGTACCGGACACTCACCAACGCCGGAATCCACGCGGACTACTCCTATGTAAAAGGAGTCAACAACCTGAAGGTCGGCGCGCAATACGAGCAGACCTTTCTGCGCGAAAACGACAGCCTGGGCATCGTCGAAGCCACATACAATTCCCCCTGCATCGATTTGAATGGCAACCGCGTGCCGGGATTCTCGAGCACATCTCAATGTGCCTCCGCAGGCTACCTTTCCAACGATCCGTCGGCCACTTATGCCTACGGCTCGGGCACTTTCAATCCCCTTCTCGAGCTTTACGATCTGACCCGTGGCGGCACTTTCTATGACTACTCCGGTCATTCTGACATCAAAGAAATGGCCCTCTACGCTGAGGACGAGATCAAGGCCGGTCACTGGGACTTCAACCTGGGTCTTCGCGAGGATCTCTATAACGGCCTCACCGACGCCAACCAGACTGAGCCGCGCTTGGGCATCGCCTACAACATCAAGCCCTCGGGCACCGTGGCCAGCATCTCTTACGCGCGAACTCTCGAGACGCCCTTCAACGAAAACCTCGTTTTGTCGAGCGAGGGATGCGGCAACCCGGTGCTTTCTCCGCTGCTCAATTGCACTTCAGGCGTCTCCAGCACCATGAGGCCCGGCTTCCGCAACGAGTTTCACGCCGGCTTGCAGCAGGCCCTCGGCAAGAACGTCGTCTTCAGCGGCGAATACATCTGGAAGTACACCCACAACGCCTTCGACTTCAGCGTGCTCGGCAATACGCCCATCACTTTCCCCATCGATTGGCACAATTCAAAGATTCCCGGCTACGCGCTCCACGTCGAAGTTCCGGGATACCACAACTTCAGTGCCTATACGGTCATGTCATCGGTGGCCGCCCGTTTCTTCCCGCCGCAGGTGGCCGGCGCCGGCGCAACCGTGGGTCAAACTGGTCTTCCCTTCCGCATCGATCACGACGAAAAGTTCAACCAGACCACGCACGTTCAGTAC
Source organism: Occallatibacter sp. (assembly GCA_049512795.1). Lineage (GTDB taxonomy): Bacteria > Acidobacteriota > Terriglobia > Terriglobales > Acidobacteriaceae > Telmatobacter. The sequence goes on along the minus strand of JBEKWT010000179.1, from coordinate 1,610 downwards.
ACTCTCTCCCACGATGGCAGTTGGTGGAATGGTCTGTGGAGCGGTTTCAATTGGCGCCTGGACTCGGGCTTAGTCGCCGGGTCGACGCCTTGCTACGGCGTTACGGATCCGAACACTCCCTGCGGGAACAGTTCCACCACGCTGAATGGCCAGCCCGCGGTCGCGATGGTGGACAACAACATTCCCGCCGCCATCAACCCCATCACCGGAGCGAGCGTCGCGCTTCCCTTATCGGCCGACGAAGAATTTCAGGCCGGATTCGCCTGCAACGGCGTAAAAGCCACGCCCACGCAGGCCCTGCCGGCAGTCTGCCCCGCCAATGAATTCAGCTCAAACTTAATCAATGTCCCCGCGCCCAACGCCGGCGACAACGATCACGATCCGCAACAAGACTGACCTCGACCTGACCGCAATTAACGTCACCAACAAGTACGCGCTCTACAACTTCCTATCGACGTTCAGCGGCACGCACTACGTCACTCCGCGTGCCATGACCGCGAAGATCACGTTCAACTTCTAGGAACAACGCCGAATTGTTGGGGTTGCAATCATGCCGGGCGGGGCGCAGAATGTTGCGCATGCCCGGCACGTTTCGTTTTTGCGTACTGACGTTCTTTCTTTGTCTTCTACCTAGCGCGATTCAAGGCCAGTCGCCGTCCCCGGATGGTTCCTCCGGCAACACCGCCAATCAGTTGCCACCGAAGATGGTGGAAATGCTGAACACGCAGGTCGCTTGGGATGCTGGGTTTAGCAACCCGTCCGGCCCGCGTCTTCGCTTCGTGAAATTTGACGAAATCACTCGTCCCGACGGGCACTTCACTCGTTACCGTATTTACGCTGATGGAGCGCAAGAGGGAAAGCCATATATTTTTGCTCTCTTGAAAATCGGCACATTACCGCAGGATGTCCAAATAGTGTCGAGCGCGGCGTTCGTCAACAGAAAGGGTCTTCTGCTAACGAGAAAGGCAACCCCCGATGAAGAAGACAGCGAGACTGTCGGTATGGACGTCGAGTTCGATTTAGGAATTCGGGCCGCGAACGGAGAGCCACTTCGATTTCTACTTCGAAGCAAAGACAACAAGGTGTTCATCCCAGGAACGCTGGTGCCGTATCCAATCGCATCGACGGATCATGGTTGCAAACTCGAAGCCAGGTTGGCTGTTCCCGAGGGGCAAGCGATCTTGATTTACGGCGACGGCTTTTCGCCCAACTCAGAAGTGCAGGTGCAAAGCGATTCAGAAGGAGAGGTCAAAGAGGGCAAGCACAGCGTCGACGCCAACGGCCACGTTCAGTTCGTTGACCTACCATCTGTGTTGGGGAAGGACTCGGGGGTCCTTCGGGAGTCAATTTCCACGACAAACTGTACGGTCTCGGTCAACATCCCGTGGGGGGAAGGAACTTACCAGGAGCACTGAATTGCATCGCAGTTCGCCCACTTCCTTTGCGTCGCATCCCTTCTATGAGATCCCGTCCACTGCCCTCAAATACGCCTGATAAATCTCATCCCCAAAGCACGCAAACACCACCCTCTGAATCGCATCGCTCGAGACAAGCTCCGCCATCGTTTCGCCGACCGCGATCTTCACCGCGCGGTCTACAGGAAAGTGATA
>JBEKWT010000178.1:0-6486 GCA_049512795.1 Occallatibacter sp. | reverse complement strand
GTGATCGCGGGCGCGAGCGCGGCGAAATCGGGCGCGGGAGTGCCGTCGCCCACGTTGATCAATTGGTCGAGGGTGGGCGTGCCCCAAATCTCTCCGACTCTTTTCAGAATTTCTGTCGGCTCGTCGCGATCGTACGCATTGAGCGCGCGGCGAATCGCGTGCAGGCCGATCCAGTAGCCGGAGCCTTCGTCGCCGAGGCGCGAGCTCCAGCCGCCGGCCGATTCGAAGGCGCCATCGGGAGCACGGCCGATGGTGTTGGTGCCCGTTCCCGCAATCTGCAGGATTCCCGGGCCACCGCGAAAGGCGGCGTCGAGGGCGATGATGTGGTCGCCGACAACCTCGGATCGCTCGACGCAAAAATCGTTGAAGACCGCGGTGATCCACTCGGTAATTCCCGGCATCGTCGCGCTGGCGACGCCACAGGAAGCCGCGCGGACGGTTTTGACACCCGCGCGCGCGTAGACATCCTTGAGCACGGCGCGCAGATTTGCTTCGGCGGCCTCGGCTCCCACCCGCAGCCGCTTGATGGACCCGCTCTCAGCAAACGCAAGCACTCGATCGCCATCGACGATAGAAGCGCGCGTGTGGGTACCCCCGCCATCAATCCCGAGAACCACGCTCATCGCTCCCCGATCCACGCTCATTGATTCCCCACCCCCCTATTTCTCGGGCGTGACGCCGCCATCGCGCAGCGTTCCGGAAAGAATGTTCAAGCTGCCATCGGATTTGGGCGCGTGAAGGCCGAGCATGTGCGCGAGCCACGGATAGAGATTGACGTTTTCAAAGGGCTCGACGGTTTTTCCTGCGACGAGATCGGGGCCTGCGGCGAAGAAGCTGGCCTTCATCTCGGGAATGAGGTGCGGATCGAATCCGTGCATGCCGATCGTGGGCGGCTTGCTGGTTTGACCTGCGGCGGGAGCGTGGGCGCGGATGGCATACGGTCCCGTGGCGACAATCACCGGGTCACCCTCGCGCGGATTCTGGTTGTAGTTGAGATTGGCGGGAACATTCTTGAGGCGATAGACGACGAATTGCGATGAGGCGCGCTTGAGCTGGTTGTAAACGCGAGCGCGATCATCTTCGGTTTTGCCGTAGAGGAGCGAGCCGACTGTGTCGAAGCCGGTGAGGTCGGTGAACTGGTCGAGGTCGATCCAGTCGCCTTCGGACTTGATCATGCCATGATCGCTGACGACCACCAGATCGATGGGCAGGTGGGTCGCCTTGAGCGCGGCTTCGAGCTTGCCAACGATCGCGTCCATCTTGAGCTCGGCAGCGCGAGTTTGCGGTGAGTCAGGGCCGAACTCGTGGCCCTCGTGGTCGGGCTCCGAGTAGTAAATGGCGATGAAGTGCGGGCGTTCGGCGGCAGGAAGGCGGAGCAAAGCGACTGTATCGTCGATGCGCGCCTGCTGCGACTCGGGCGTGGGCTCGTTTTTTGCGTCGTAGTGCGCGTACCAGGAGGGTAGGAAGCCGGCGATCTTGGCTTCGGCGCCAACCCAGAAAAGGCTCGCGGTACGCATTCCCTGGCTCTCGGCGAGGCTCCAAAGGGGAACGCCGGCGTACCATGAGCCATCAGTGACGGCCTGCGAATCGTACATCGAGTAGCGCGCCCCACGCGCCGGGTCGAGGAAGCTGTTGGCCACGAGACCCGTGTGCTCAGGATAGAGGCCGGTGACAATGGTGAAGTGGTTGGGATAAGTAAGCGAAGGATAGCTGGGCAACATTCCTTCCGGCGCCCAGACGCCGCGCCTGGCGAGCGCGAGAAGATGCGCGGCGTTGTCGCGCTTGGCGAAGTCCCAACGGAAGCCGTCGAGCGAGACCAGGACGACGTAGTGCTGACTTTGAGCCCAGGCGGAATTAGGGCCATTGTCAACGTGGGTGAGGGGCAGCGCGGGATTGAATGCTGGAGCCTGTGCGCCGGCGGTGTGCGGAGCCGCAATTGGCACATAGACCACAAGGATTGCGGCGATTACGAGGCGAGCGATCGAGCGAAACCGCATGGAGAATACCTCCGAATCAGCTTAACGCACGGAGAGAGGTGCGCTTCTGTGATTCCATTCGTCAGCCGAAAACCCGCGCCCAGGCCGTCCAGACGAGACCGACTGCGAGAATGGCAAGCTTTTGCCACAACGGAACAGATGCGCGACGGGTGAAGACATCGTATTTGGCGCGCTCGATCCGCTTCAACAGCGCGTGATAGATCGAGACCAGTACCCAGAGAGCGGGGCGGCTGACGGGGTCGATCAGGGGCAAAAGAAAGCGCGTTCGGCCATAGTAATGTTCGGCGAGGCGCGCGACGGAGGCAAAGAGCTCGCGCTCGGCGGGAGTGGGCGGCGCGGAAGGCGCGCGATGAAGCAGCGAATCGAGCGAAACGCGGTGATGATCGAGATTCTTCTCGGGAAGATAGACGCGATTGCGCGTGGCATCCTCAGCAATGTCGCGCAGAATGTTGGTGAGCTGGAACGCGATTCCGGTTTCCTCGGCGAGCTTTTCCGCGCGCAGGTCGCGGTAACCGAAAATCCGGATACAAACTAAGCCGACGACCGAAGCGACCAAGTAGCAGTAGCGGTAAAGATCTTCGAAGGTTGCGTAGGTCTCAGGCGCACCGTCCGCGGCGCGGTCCAGATCAAGGGTGACGCCGGCCACGAGCTCGTCGAGAAGCTTGAGCGGAATTCGGAAGCGCGCGGTTGCGTCGCGCACGGCGAGAAAAACGGGGTCGGTGGTCGCAGCGCCCCTTGCGGCATCGCGCCAGTCAACGAGCCATGCATCCAAACGGCAACGGCGCTCGTCGCGCGGAATGGATTCGTCGTCGGCGAGATCGTCGGCCTGGCGCATGAAGGCGTAAATGGCGCAGATGGCATTGCGGCGATGGCGCGGAAGAGCAAGAAATGCGTAGTAGAAATTCTTGGCTTCGCGCTTCGCGATTTTACGGCAGGCCGCGTAGGCGTGTGCCAGGGTGGGGTCGCGCGATGGAGCGCTTGGGATCAAACCGTCATTCCCACTCGCTTCGAGCCGAGCCGCAAAAACGGCAATGCCCTGCCGCACAAAGCACGAGCAGCGAGCGCGAGCTTGGTCGATTTCGAGATGACCGGCCGCGCGCTGAGTACATCGTAATCGCAGCGCTCGATGGCGCGCAGAATCTCCAGGCCGCCGCGGCTGAAGAGATCGAGATCAAGAGCGAGATCGCGGTTGACTCTGTCGATAAGCGGCAGGCCCTGCTCAAAAAGCGAATGCGTATAGGCGACTTCTTGACGCAGCAATGCGCGGAACTCGGGAGTGGCAACGCCGTTCGCAATGGTTTCGTCACTGACGCCGAAGCGGCGCATGTCTTTCTTCGGAATGTAAAGGCGGCCCTTCAAGAAATCGACGCGCACGTCCTGCCAGAAGTTGGCGAGTTGCAGCGCGGTGCAAGTTGCATCAGAGAGCCCGAAATTCTCTTCCATTTTCTCGGGGTCTGCTTCGCCGCAGGCATAGAGCACAAGGCGGCCCACGGGATTGGCCGAATAGCGGCAGTAGCCGAGCACTTCGTCCATGGTGGCGTAGCGGGTAACGGTCTGGTCCTGGCGAAAGGCAACGAGCAGATCGGCGAACGGCTCTTTCGGAATGGAGCGGGCGTGGATGGTTTCGGCCAACGCAACGAAGACCGGATGGCGCGCGCGGCCTTCATAGCAGTCGTCCAGTTCCCTGCCCCAAAGATCGAGAAGCGCCAAAGCCGCGGATTTGTCGGGCACTTCGTCCCCGAGATCGTCGGAGATGCGGCAGTAGGCGTAGATTGAATAAAAGTGCGGCTGCAGCGCTTTTGGCAGGAACCACGTGGCCACGTGGAAGTTCTCGTAGTGCGTTTCGGCAAGATGACGGCAGTAAGTCCGAGCTTCCTCAAGCGTGGGCGCTACAGCGGGAATGCGATAGGCTGGCGGGAGCGCGGCCCAGCCGCGAGCGATGAGCTCATCGTGACCATGAGATGGGTGTTCGAGCGCCTTTTTGTCCGGCTGTGCAGTTACCGCATTCATGGCTTGACCCTCACGGCACGATCGCGGTCTTGATCTCGCTGGAGCGGTTCATCAGCTTCTCGAAGACGCGGTTGAGCTCGTACAAGTGAGCGTGCCCGGTGATGAAAGCGCCGGCCTGGAAACGTCCGCCGGCGATGAGCGCGAGAGCCTTGCGACAGATGGCGGGCGTGTGATGAAAGGTGGCGCGCAGCGTGATATCGCTATAGTGGATACGGTTTGTATCGAGCGTTACGTGGGTGTTCGCCGCGCAACCGCCGAAGAAGTTGACGGTGCCGCCCTTGCGGACAAGCTCGACTGCCTCCTGCCAGGTATCGGGCGTGCCAACGGCCTCAATGGCGACGTCGACGCCGCGATTGCCGGGAGTGAGGGCGCGCGTTTCGCGAATGGCCTTGTGGACTATAGAGGCCTGGACGACGTGCGTGGCGCCGAGCTGACGCGCAGCTTCAACCTGGCCGTCGTGCTTGACGATGGAGATGGTCTCAAATCCGGCCAGCGCGGCGACGTGAAGAATCATGAGACCGAGCGGCCCACCTCCGATGACGGCGACGATGTCGCCCTTGCGCGGATAGGAATCCTCGAGCCCGTGGACGGCGCAGGCCAACGGCTCGGTGAGCGCGGCGTGCTCCAACGGCACATTCTCAGGAATGATGAGGGTATTCTTGGCAACGATACGCTCTGGAATTTTGATGAACTCGGCATAGGCGCCATTGTTGAAGAGCAGGTCGTCACAGAGATTTTCCTGGCCGCGCAAGCAGAAGTAGCACTGGCCGCAAGGGGCGGAGTTGAGCGCGACGACGCGGTCGCCGGGAGCGAAATCGGAGACTCCCTCGCCCGCTTCGACCACGGTTCCCGCCTGCTCGTGGCCGAAGAGCGCGGGGGGAACGATCATGCGCGCGTGATACCCGCGGCGAAAGACTTTGAGATCGGTGCCGCAGGTGAGAGCCGCGCCCACCTGGACAACCAGCTCGCCCGCGGCGGCCTTGGGAATGGGGACTTGCTCGATACGAATATCTTCGCGGCCGTGGAGGATGGCGGCGCGCATGGTGACGCGATCGGAGAGAAACGCATTCTCGACCGTCCTGCGGCCCTGGTGGACAACGGTCTCGACCGTCTTGCGGCCTTTAACGACCACCGTCTCGACTGTATTCAGGCCAGCCTCGACGACCGTCTCGACTGTGTTCAGGCCTCCCTCGACGACGTTCTCGACCTTTTTTCGGCCGCCTTCGACAACCGTCTTGACGGTCTTTCGGCCGCGCAGGATCGCGTCCTTTACCGTGCTGGCCATCGTGGCGCTCCTACTCTGCTCCGGCCCCCGGCACAGGCTCCATCATAATCTTCATTGAGCCAGGCTGGGGGTGCGAGGCGATTTCGATTGCCGCGGACGCTTCTTCAAACGGGAAGCGGTGCGAGATTAACTGGGTGAGGTCGAAGCCGTTGCGGTAGCCGTCAAAGACCAGGCCCGTAACCTCGCCCATGATCGGGAACGACGAGGAGTATGAGCCGATGAGCGTCTTTTCGTCCACGCAAACCGCGGCTGGATCGAACGTGGCTTCGCCGTGTTGAGTCTGAGCGAAGAGCATGACATTGCCGCCGGGGCGAACCGCGTCCATCGCGGTGCGGATGAGCGCGTTGCCGCCGACTGCGACGATGACCGCATCGGCGCCGCGGCCTTCCGTTTCGGCAAAGACGCGTTCGACGACGTTTTCCGTGCCGGCGTGGATGGGGTTGGTGAGCCCGAAGCGCGCGGCAATGGCGTGGCGCTCCGCGAAGAGGTCGGATGTGAGCACGCGGGCCCCGATGCGTTTGGCGAGCGCGGCGTGCATCAGGCCGATGGGGCCCTGGCCGATGACAAGCACCGTGTCGTCGGGCGCGAGATTGAGCAGCTTGACGCCCTTTAGCACGGTGTTGAGCGGCTCGACGAATGCGGCCTGCTCGAACGGGACGCCATCGGGGATGAGAACCACTCCGCCATAATTGACGACAAAATCCATGACGCGGATGTACTCGGCGAAGCCGCCGCCTGAAGGCTCAAATCCTGCGGTCGCGCCGGTCTTCTTATAGAGCGGGCACTGCGCTGGCGTGTTCTTGCGGCAGTAGTAGCACTCGCCGCAGGGGACGTGGTGGAAGCTCATGACGCGATCCCCGACGCGGAATTTGGTGACGCCTGCGCCGACTTCTGCGACCACGCCGGCCATCTCGTGGCCGAAGATGCGCGGAGCGGAGTGCGAGCCCATGTGAATTTTCTTGAGATCCGTACCGCAAACGCCGCAGGTGGCGATCTTGATGAGGAGTTCGCCGGCTTCGATGCGCGGAACGGGGACGGTTTCAAGACGCATGTCATTGATGCCGCGGTAAACAACCGCGCGCATCGTCGCGGGGATCTTGGTATCGATCTGAAATCTGGGACGCGAGATTTGGGTAGCCATTCTGTTCTCTGATGCGACCTCGTTCACGAGAGAAAATCGTGCAGCGACTCCGC
>JBEKWT010000177.1:0-6498 GCA_049512795.1 Occallatibacter sp. | reverse complement strand
AACAAGTACTCGCTGCTCGGCGCCATGCGCGCCGTTGCGCAGATGATCAGCTATGAAGTCGTGCTGCTCCTATCCAGCGTAGCCGTGGTGATGATCACCGGCTCGCTCTCGCTGCCCAAAATCGTCGCGGCGCAGAACACGTACACCGGCGTCTTTCCGCACTGGTACATCTTCACGCCTTGGGGCCTCGCGGGCTTTCTCATGTATGCAATCGCTGCCACGGCCGAAACCAACCGCTCGCCTTTCGATCTGCCTGAGGGCGAGTCGGAGCTGGTCGCCGGCTACCACACCGAGTACTCCGGCTTCAAATTCGCGCTGTTTTTTCTCGGCGAATACCTGGCCATGTTTTCCATCTCGGGCCTCGGCACCACTTTGTTTCTCGGCGGATGGTCAGCGCCATTCTCATTTCTTACCTGGGTTCCTTCATGGATCTGGTTCTTCGGCAAGGTGATGATGTCGATCTTCGTCTTCATCTGGATGCGCGGCACGCTGCCCCGCCTGCGCCAAGACCAGTTGATGAACTTTGCCTGGAAGTTTGTTCTGCCCTTCACACTGCTCAACCTGCTGGTCACCGCGCTCTGGCGCTTCATGGGCGAGGGCTGGGCGCGCTGGGTGGTCTGTTCGGTTATTCTCATCGCGGCTTACGTCGTCATGGGCCGGTTGGAGATGCGCAGCGAGCATTTCGGCCGCAGGAGATACCGCTATGCTGAGTAGGGAGTGCGAACGTTGAGCCCGATCTTCTATCTGCTTGCAGCCCTCACGCTGGCCGGCGGCCTGGCCACGGTGTTGCTAAAGCAACTTGTTCATTGCGCGCTCGCCGTTACGGTGGCCTTTGCCGGACTGGCCCTGCTTTTTCTCCAACTGGACGCGCAGTTCGCCGGATTCGCGCAAATCCTCGTTTACATAGGCGCCGTCGCCATCTTAATTGTCTTCGCCATTCTGCTCACGCGCGGCTCCGACTTGCCGAAGGACGGTGTATTCAGCCGGTCATGGCCTTTGGGATTGGTCATCGCCGCGGGCGTCTTTGCCGTGCTGGGATGGGCAGTGCTTGCCAGCGTAGGTGCAGTGCCACAACAGAACACTGTCCCAGCCGTCACAGTGCACGACATCGGCGACGCGCTTGTGGGCCGCTACGTGCTGCCGCTCGAAATTGTCGCCCTGCTGCTCACCGCCGCCACCATTGGCGCGGTCATCGTGGCCATGCACGAGAAAGAGAGGCCGCGATGACGACGCCACTCGCCGGCTATCTTCTCGTCGCGGCGCTCCTGTTCGCCATCGGCCTTGGTGGCGCGCTCGTGCGGCGCAACGCCATCCTGGTCCTCATCGGCATCGAACTCATGCTCAACGCGGCTAACCTGAATCTGATCGCCTTCTGGCGCTTCGGCCCGCATCCCGAAGCGCTCACCGGCATGATGTTCGCGATTTTCTCTATCGCCGTGGCCGCAGCCGAGGCTGCCGTGGGTCTGGGTCTTGTCATTGCCATCTATCGCCACACGAACACCGCCGAACTCGACAAGATCGACAGGATGAAGGGGTGAGAGCTTGATCGAGCAATCCGCTGTATTCACTCCTCAATCCTCGGTTTCTTCCATCGGCAGTTTTTTGTGGCTCATCCCGGCCGTGCCGATGGTCACCTCCGGCATCATCGCGTTATTCAAGCAACCAAGACGCAAAGCCGCTGCGAGTCTTGCCATCGGATCGCTTGGCATCTCGCTGCTTTTGTCAGTTATCGCCTTTGCGCATGTTCTCCGCGGTTGGACACACGGCGTAGTTGATCGCGAGACTGTCAGCTTTACTTGGATCCACGTCGGCGCTATGAGCGTCGATCTCGGCTGGGTGCTCGATCCTCTCGCCGCCATCATGCTCGTGATGGTCAGCTTCGTCGGGCTGCTCATTTTCATCTACTCCGTCGGCTACATGGCCCACGACGAAAACTTCACCCGTTTTTTCTGCTTCATATCACTTTTTGCTGGAGCCATGCTCGGTGTCGTCATCTCGAATAGTCTGCTACTGCTCTTCATGTGCTGGGAGATCGTCGGCCTCACGTCCTATCTGTTGATTGGCTTCTGGTATCAGAAGCCGGCGGCCGCCGCGGCCGCGAAAAAAGCGTTTATCACCACGCGCGTCGGCGACATTTTCTTTTTCCTCGGAATCGTCTGGCTGTTTTCGCAGACCGGCACGCTGCTTTTCTACAACTATGGCTTCGGTTCGCTCGAAGGCCTTGCTCTCACGAACCTGCTCGCGCAGCACGCCGGTCTCGGCCTCAGCGCTGCCGGGGCGATCGCTTTGCTCATCTTTGCCGGAGCCGTGGGCAAGAGTGGCCAGCTTCCGCTGCACGTCTGGCTTCCCGACGCGATGGAGGGCCCCACGCCGGTCTCCGCACTCATTCACGCGGCCACCATGGTCGCGGCCGGCGTATTTCTCGTCGCGCGCGTCTATCCGCTGATGGCCGCGGGCGCTCCGCTCATGTCCATCGGTGCCCAGGCCGGTGGAACCACCGTCGCTCTCACCGTCGTCACATGGGTGGGTGCAGCCACGGCGGTCTTTGCCGCGCTCATCGCCGTGGCGCAAAACGACATCAAGCGCATCCTCGCATACTCAACCATCTCGCAGCTCGGCTATATGATGGCCGGCCTCGGCCTCGGCGGTGTCGCCGTGGGTATGTTTCACCTGATCACACACGCATTTTTCAAGGCGCTCTTGTTCCTCGGCGCGGGCTCGGTGATTCATGGCTGTCATGAGGAGCAGGACATTCGCCGCATGGGCGGCCTCAAGGTCGACATGCCGCTTACCTTCATTACCTACGCCATCGGCATGCTGGCGTTGTGTGGCTTCCCGATCTTTTTTTCGGGTTTCTGGTCGAAGGACGGAATTCTGGAAGCCGCGCAAAGTTCGGCCGCGATTAAGGGCCCGTTTTACCTGCTCGTCTTTGGCGCGCTGCTCACCGCTTTTTATATGACGCGGCAGGTCTGCTACGTTTTCTTCAGCTACTGGCGGGGCCATCAGCCGGTGCACGAAAGTCCTAAGATAATGACACTGCCGCTGGTCATCCTTGCATTCTTTGCCATGGCTCTGGGCCTGATCGGAACTCCAGCCTGGCCATGGTTCCACGCGTTTCTTGAAGGCCGCGCGGCGACGCTGAGCTTCCACAGCCTTATCGAATCCAGCTTCCTCCTTCTCATGGCCACTTCGTCGCTGGTCGTTTTTCTTGGCCTCGGATTCGGCTGGCGGCTCTACGGCAACAAAACGCCGCAACCGGAAGAGCCTGACGCGCTGGAGAAATCCGTCCCTTGGCTGTGGGCCCCGCTTCGCGATCGCCTCTACGTCGACGAGTTTTATGGCATGACGGTGATCGCCTTTTATGCGTGGTGGGCGCGCGTGGCCGATTGGCTCGATCGCCGTGTTTGGGGCGGTATCGTTGCCCTCGTTGCCTGGATCTTCGCGCTTTGGGCGCAGCTCGACCGCCTGCTCGACGTCAATTGGGTCGACGGCGGCTTTGACAAAACCTGCGAGGAGCTTTCCGAAGGCGGGGGCCTGCTGGCGAGCATGCAAAGCGGCCGCGTGCAAAACTATCTCCGCATTTTGGCCGTAGCCGTCGTTGCACTTGCCATCATTCTTTTCTGGAGCAGCCGGCCATGAACGAATTCGCGACCGGTTTTCCGATTTTGACGGTTCTCACTGTGCTGCCGCTCATCGGCGCCTCCATCGCTTTCTTCGCAGGTAAACACGCGCGCGGCGTCGCACTTGTCACTTCGCTCGGCTGCCTTGTCCTCTCACTTATAATTTGGATCAGCCTGCCCGCCAACGGAATCCTCGGCCTCGTTGAGCTGCACAGTTGGGCGCCATCGCTGGGCATCGAGTATCACCTCGGTGTCGACGGCCTCGGCGCGCTTATGCTTCTGCTTTCCGCCATCGTCACGCTCATGTCGGTCGATGCGTCGCATCGCGTGCACCACATGCCCGGCCTTTTCTACGGGCTCATCCTCATCCTCGAATCGGGTCTCTTTGGTTCCTTCACCGCGCTCAATTTCTTCCACTGGTTCTTGTTCTGGGAACTTAGCCTCATCCCCGCATTCTTCCTCATTAAACTGTGGGGCGGTCCGCGGCGCGGCCCCGCAGCCACGCAGTTCTTCGTTTACACCATGGCAGGCTCGGTGGCGTTGCTGATTTCGTTTCTCGCTATTTTTCTTTCCACTGGATCGATGGATTTCGGCGATCTCACAGCAATGGCCGCATCCGGGGCGCTGTCGCAGATGGTCTCGGCGCATCTAGGCGCGGTAATGCCCTGGCTCGCCATCGGCGTGCTCGCCGGCTTTGCAGTCAAGGTTCCGCTCGTGCCCTTCCACACCTGGCTGCCTGCCGCATATGCCGAAGCGCCTTCGCCCGTCACTATGCTGCTTACCGGCGCCATGTCGAAGATGGGCGTTTACGGCCTGCTACGCATCGCGCTGCCCATCTTCGGCGTTCAGATCGCCGCGATGCGCACGCCGCTTCTCGTCCTCGCCGTCATCACAGTGGTGATGGGCGCGTGGGCCGCGGCCGCGCAAAAAGATTTGAAGCGCATTTTCGCCTACTCTTCGGTGAATCACCTGGGCTACTGTCTGCTCGGAATCTTCGCGCTTGCTGTCCCCACCTACGGTGCAGCCGCTCAGGCCAGCCAGGCCGCCGCGCTCAATGGCGTCATCCTGCAGATGTTCAATCACGGCATTACTGCGGCCGCCATCTTCTGGTTCATCGCCATGATTCAATTCCGCACAGGCGGCCTGCGCGGCATCGATGATTTTGGCGGCCTGCGCAAGCCCGCGCCCGTATTCGCCGGGCTCATGGGCATTGTGCTCTTTTCCTCGCTCGGTCTGCCCGGCCTGAACAGTTTCGTGAGCGAGTTCCTCATCTTCCGCGGTGTTTTTCCGCTCGCGTGGGTCGCCGCCACAATTTCGGTTCTCGGCCTGCTCGTGACGGCGATCGTGATCCTCACCGTAATTCAAAAAGTCTTTACCGGCCCTGTTCCTGAACACTGGGCCAACTTTCCCGATCTGCATCACAGCGAACGGCTGGCCCTCGCTCCCGTGATTGCTCTCATGTTTGTCGTCGGGCTTGCGCCTCGTCTGATTCTCGACACGATCAACCCGACCGTCGTGAACCTGCTGGCGCACTGGAGATTTTAGAGAATGGCCTGGGCGATTTATATCTCGTTTGGCGGCGCGCTGATCTCGGCGCTGCTGCCGAAAGCCAAGCCCGAGGTTGCGCGCTTATGGGCGCTCGCCGTGGCCGTGGCCGGGCTTGCCATCGCCATCGCGGGCTTTGCAGCGGGCATGGGCCAAGGCCGGCAGGTCTTCGTCGACGCGCTATGGGTGCCCTCGATGGGCGTTCACTATCTGCTAGCGGCTGACGGAATCAGCCGCGTCCTCGTTTTGCTCACCGGCATCGCCTCCGTCGCGGGTGTTCTTTTCAGTTGGAACATCGAACTGCGCACCAACCAGTTCTTCGCGTTTTATTTCGCTCTAATCGGCGGCGTTTACGGCGTCTTCCTGAGCGGCGATCTTTTCCTGCTCTTTGTGTTTTATGAGATTGCCATCGTTCCCAAGTACTTTCTCATCTCCATCTGGGGTTCCACGCGCCGCGAATACGGCGCCATGAAGCTCGCGCTCTACTCCTTCGTCGGCTCGGCGATGGTGCTCATCGGCCTGCTCGCGGCCTATTCCACCGCGGGCAGCCACTCCACCGCGCTCGGCGATTTAGCCCACGCGGGCCTGCCCGTCAGCTTCCAGATGTGGTGTTTCCCGCTGGTCTTCGTTGGCTTCGCGATTCTCGCCGGCATGTGGCCGTTCCACACCTGGGCGCCCACCGGCCACGTCGCTGCGCCGACTGCCGCTTCCATGCTGCTGGCCGGAGTCGTAATGAAACTCGGGGCCTATGGCTGCCTGCGCGTCGGCATCGGACTGTTTCCGCACGGCCTTGATCCCTGGGGATTTTCGTTCATCGGTATCGGCTCGTGGCGCGACGTCTTCGCGTGGCTTGCAGTCATCGGCATTGTCTATGGCGCGCTTGTCGCACTGGCGCAAACCGACTTCAAATTCGTCATCGGCTACTCCAGCGTGAGCCACATGGGCTTTGTGCTGCTCGGCCTCATGACGCTCAATCAGATTGGCGTCGACGGCGCGGTTCTGCAGATGTTCTCGCACGGCGTGATCGCCGGCCTCTTGTTCGCCATCGTCGGGCGCATCGTTTACGACCGCACCCACACGCGGCAATTCGCCGAGCTAGGGCCCATGCATCTGTCGCGTAGGTTGCCCTTCGCAGCGTGGGCCTTTGTCTTTGCCGGCGTCGCATCGATGGGCCTGCCCGGCTTCTCCGGTTTCGTGGCAGAGCTCCAGGTTCTCGTCGGCGCGTGGCAAGCCAATCCCTGGTGGGCAGCCGTTTCCGGCATCGGCATCATCGTTGGCGTCGCCTACATCTGGCGCGCACTGCAAAAGGCCTTTTTCACCGACTCGCTGCCCA
>JBEKWT010000176.1:0-6506 GCA_049512795.1 Occallatibacter sp. | reverse complement strand
GTGCGATGGTATTCGTCTGCGGCGAGGTTTTTTGCCTGGCGCAGGGTGAACAGCCGACGGCAGCGGAAAAGCAGTCGGCGACAACGATCGTTCTGCCCCCGTCGCCAAAGGCGCTTTTGCCCGATGAGTTTGACGGATGGGCGGCGACAGGGCCATCGACGGTGCTGACCGACGCGGCGCAGGCCGACCCGGCCAATGCGGCAGCGCTGAAGGAGTATGGGTTTAATGCCGCAGTGCTGGCCAACTACAAGCGCGATGGCGACACGCTGAGCCTGCGCGCACTGCGATTCGACGACGCGAGCGGAGCTTACGGCGCCTACACTTATTACCGCCAAAATGGCTGGCCCAGGGAGGACATTGGGACGGGAGCGGCCTCCGACGAGAAGCGCGTTTTGTTCTGGAAAGGTACGACCGTTGTGGATGCGACGTATTCGCGCATCGGGCCAATGACGGCCGGGGAACTTCGCGAGATTGCAAAGCAGCTTCCAGTGCCGACGGGAAACCGCGGGATGATTCCACCCATTCTGGCTAACCTGCCGCAGGAGAGGCTTGACGGGCAGACGACGCACTATGCGGAGGGTCCGGCGGGCTACACGGGATCCGGGGGCGTTCTGCCGGCGTCGCTGGTGGGGTTCGACAAGGGCGCGGAAGCGGTGACGGCGAACTACTCGCTGATCTCGGGCCCGGCGACGCTGACCATTATCGACTACCCCACGCCGCAGATTGCCGAAGCGCAGGAGGCGGCCATTCGCGCCTATCTGAAGGCCGGGAGCCAGGCGCAGCCGGCGTGGCCCAAGCCATTGACCGACTCCGACCAGGCATCGCTGGAGGTGCGGCATAGCGGGCCGCTGGTGGTCCTGGTGAGCGGCGACGCGGTGCCTGACGACAGCCACCGCCTGCTCGAGTCCGTGCACTTTGAGGCGAACCTGACGTCGATTCCGCAACCGGTGGAGTCAGAGGTGGAAAAGACCAGCAAACTGCTGATGGGGATCGCCGTGCTGACGATCATCGGCGCTGCGGCGGCCATCGTACTGGGAGGGTTCCTGGGCGGCGGAAGGGCGCTTTACCGACTGTCACGGGGCAGACCGATCTCGTCGGTCTACGATGAAGAGTTTATTCATCTCGATTTGGCGGAGAAGTGGGTGGAAAGGATCGAGGTGATTGAGGTCGTTGAAGGTCCGCATCCGAAAGGTTAATGCTGCTTTCGGGTTGTGGAAAAAGGGACTTAAACCCGAAGAAACACCGCGAAATCACGGGAAATGCCGGAAAAGCTGAGGCGAATGATTAGCGAACAAATCAACCCTTTCGATGGAAGGGCGGCATTGTTAAAGTATTGAAACAAAATTACTTATTTTCACAAACATTTTCTCTTGACACTCGTTCCCCCCGCTCCTAGTATGCAGCCAGAAAGTTCTGATGGCTTTGCCTCCGTTGGAACTATTCTCCCTGAGGAGAGAGCTGCCCTGTTGCCGGGCGGCTCTTTCCGTTTATTGGGCCGCTAACCCGCCTTTGCGGACTGTTCGATCCCGGCAGGCGCGGATTCGGTCCAGGACTCGCCACACTGCTCGCACTTCCAGGAATTCGCGGGGTCCACGGTTTCAAGGACGGGGTCGCTGGCGCCGCACTTCGGGCAGGCAGGCGGAACGAATTCGGGAACTTCAGTTTCAGACTCTGCAACGACCTCGGGCGGGATGGGACGCGCGGCGATGGTACGCGCCTGCTCGAGCTGATCCGCGGCGACAAGGACGCGCGGATAGGAAAGGCCTAAGCCCGTGTAGCGAGAGCGCGTGGCCGGGTTCTCAATCCAGCTTTCAATGCCTGCCTGCTTCAGTGCTTCAGAGAGTTCGCTTGCCTGTTGCGACGTGTCGCACTCGCACAAAGGCGTCTTCCACGTGTACTCGACTGGGCCGGCGTCTTCGCGGGCGGCGTCGGACGTGTCAGGAACGAGTTCCGGCGGGCGCCCAAAAGCGATGATGGGGTTGACTGTCGGGTCATGAATCGACGCGCTGGCGCCGACTGCAAAGGGCGCAGCGGGCGGTGCATTCGAGGCGAGCGGCGCGGGGCTCGCAGTCTCCGGGTCGCCGAGGCCGCGGCTCCTCATCTCGGTGCGCAACACCTGCTGCGCAGTTTCAGTCAGATCGTTGAAGTCCGCGGCCAGCTCGCGCAGCTCGTCGTCGCCGAGTTCGCGATAGTGCGCGGTGAGTCTTTGCCATTCATCGATTGGGTTGGATTGCATGGGCAGCATTGTAGCGCTGCTTTGCTGGTTCTGATGCCGCGCGCGGTTGCGCACGGCTTTACCTCGATCCGGCGCGACGATACAATCGAAAGGCAGGACAATCGAAGAACAGGACAACAAGAAACGCAGGCCGACGTAGCTCAGTTGGTAGAGCAGCTGATTCGTAATCAGCAGGTCGTCAGTTCAAGTCTGACCGTCGGCTCCAGATTCAAGCATCAAGGCACAATTTGCATGAATTCCTGCACCAATCATACTCAGGCCGCTCAACCAGAGCATGTCCTTAGCAGTGCCACGCGCTTGTTCTCAACTCATACCTCTCAGCACGATTCCACGAAGAAAATCACATTGTCCAGTGGCCTCTGCAACTTTCCTTTGCAGGGGACGCAATTGGACAACCCGCTTTCCCCGTGCAACAATTCGGAAAACCATGAAGACCACGAACTTTGAACCGTATGGACCCTTCAAGCTTCCACGTTCTAATGGCGACTTCGACAGGACGCCGGAAAAGAAGAGGGCATTCTGGAAGAAAGTTGAAACTCAGGCCCCATCGCTACCCGACGCTGTAGGATGCTACATTTTCGCATTGAAGGCGGGTAGGGGAATCAGGCCGTGGTACGTGGGAAAGACAGAAAAAGCAAGTTTTAAACGCCAAACGTGGCATCCACTGATATATGGCGAAGTAATTCGTACGCACAACGGAACGCCTATGTTGTTTCTTATCGCCGCACTCACACCGGAGGGACGGTTTAAGAAACCAACAACACGCAGGAGCATGTCGATTTCGGCTTTGGAAGAGATGTTGATTGAAACCTGCCTCCAACGGAATAAGAAACTCGTCAACAAAATAGCAACAAGGTTCCCCAAGACGTTACACGTTCCGGGGTATCTCAATGACCCTCCGGGACGACAGACGAAAAATGCAAGGGCGCTTGCTCGGCTGCTCAAAACATAGGAATTCGATTGAACAGCCTTTTCAAGGGGCCGTGAGGCAACGAGTGTAGAATTCGGCTGTTCCTCCCTCAGCTTGTTCTTGAGCCGCCGCAAGGACAGGGCAATGATAGAAACGGTACATCGGAACCGATAGATGCCTTTATACGCCGATGGTCTCAGGAAAATACGTCGCAACCTCGAACAAGTTCAAGCCGGAGAGAGGCCGCGAGTAGTGAAGATTGGCTTCTTTACCCCCGAACAAATTGCTCAAATCAACAAGGCGCGAACCGCTAGCAAATTTCTCGAACTAGACTCCGTGATAGTGTTCCACGGCTCCCATCTGTACAAAAGCAGATGCGTAAATAATCCCTATACGATAGATCAGGTTTTAGAACAAATACAGAGTGCGTTTTCAGAAAACTCCGTTGTCGATACGTCGCGTCCGTCCATAGTTCTCCGCAACCCAAACCCGCGAACGGGTTATGAGGGCAGACTAGTGAAAGATGAAGTGATATTTGAATGTACTGGCAGGTATCCCCACGCTGAGCTTCATTCGGTAATTCCGAGAGGCGACGGTAGACCAAAGGGGGAAAATGCGAAAGGGCCACTCGAAGAGTGACCCTTTCAGAAACCGAAGGATATTTATGCCGGGGTAGCGTGTTCTTTCCCGACCTCAACCCTTCGGATTCAATGCTGCCACACTTTCCACCTCTTGTCAAGCGCAAGTCTATCTAGGTAAAGATTCAATTGACGGGCAATCCTTGGTGCCTGTTTTGGTGCATGTTCGGATCGGGATTTCATGCTTTCCAGTGCAACATGGTGCGAGTCGAATTTTCGCTATAAATATAGCCGATTCAACATTTAGCACGTATCTTGCAGCACTGCATGGGGTTAAGAAAATTAGCTAAAACCTGATTCGTAATCAGCAGGTCGTCAGTTCAAGTCTGACCGTCGGCTCCAGATTCAAGCAGAAGACAGGACGGGTGACGGCATGGCCTCTCGAAAGCGAGAGGCCATTCTTATTTAGGGAAACTGGGGCGCCGGAGGGAGGCATTGTCAAGATTTTGCCGCAAGCCCAGGGCGGTTGACCACAGGCCGCCGAATTCAGTATCAAGACAGAGTCATGATACGAACCATTTTGAATG
Source organism: Occallatibacter sp. (assembly GCA_049512795.1). Classification (GTDB taxonomy): domain Bacteria; phylum Acidobacteriota; class Terriglobia; order Terriglobales; family Acidobacteriaceae; genus Telmatobacter. Next base: position 2,195 of record JBEKWT010000176.1, on the reverse strand, counting down.
CTGTTCTTGCCATTGCACCGGTTGCATTGGCCGGTTTCTCAGCGACAACCATCTCCGCCCAGCAGCAGCACGCGCCTTCGGCACCGGCAGCGGATGCCAATTCCGGGCGCCTGAAACTCGACAATTATCTGGACGACATTGCATCACGAGATGAGGCTGTCCGGTCCGCGAAAGTTGCGGCAATCCACACACTGGCCGAAGCGGAAGCGCGGCAGGCGGAGATCCGAAAGGAGATCCAATCGCTGATTGGACCACTACCAGAGCGCACCCCGCTGGATGCGCAGGTGATAGGGGAAACGCAGGCTGACGGTTTTCGGATCCGCAAAGTGGTGTATGAAAGCCAGCCGGGATTTCCGGTGACGGCGCTGGTCTATTTGCCTAGCGATAAAAGCGAGGGGCAGAAGCACGCAGCCATTCTGTTGACGCCGGGTCACCAGGAGAACGGCAAGGTGAGCGATGCGGCGATGGCGGCGCTTTTCGCGCTGAATGGATTTGTGGTGCTCTCCTACGATCCGATCGGCGAGGGTGAGCGGCTGCAGTATCCCGATCCGGCAAAGCCAGCTACATCGATGTTGACGGGGCCAACAGGAGAGCACGGCGAGGCCAGCCTTCAGCCGATGCTGATTGGCGACAGCTTTGCCCGATACGAGCTGTGGGACGCGATGCGGGGCATCGATTACCTGGAAGGGCTACCGGAGGTGGATGCGAAGCGCATAGGCGCGATGGGATGCTCGGGCGGAGGGACGGTCACCGCGCTGGTTGGCGCGCTCGATCCACGGGTGGCGGCAGTGGGCGTGGCATGCTACATCACGTCGTTCGATACTCTGCTGCCGTCGATGGGTCCGCAAGACGCGGAGCAGTCGATTCCGAATTTTATTTCTTCGGGCCTGGGCTTTCCGGATTGGATCGAGTTGGCAGCGCCCCGGCCGTACGCAGTGATTTCGACATACCAGGATATGTTTTCTTACGACGGGGCGCGCGACACCGTGGTCGAGGCCCGCCGCTTCTATTCGATCTTCGATCCGGAAAGTGCGGGAACAACATGGGGGGCGATCCCGCAATCGGTGCCGCGCACTCCGTATGGACCGGCGTTGGACGCCGATACCACGAACCACATTTCACCTTCTGCCAAGTTGCAATTCATCACCGGCCCAGGCGGACATGGCGCGCTGAAGCCTATCATGGCCAGCATTCTGAGCTTCTTCATCCGTAATCTCCAGCCGGGCGCGGACCCGGATGGCTTCGTAGAACCCGCAGCGTATCTTCAGATGGACGCGAACAACCCGTTGAACAAGATCCCTAACGACGCGTTTATCGTAACGCGGACCGGCCAGGTGGCCACGAGTTTTCCAAATTGCAAGACGGTCTTCACGTTGAACCTGAAGCGAGCGGCGGAGGTAATTTCCGCGAAGCGGCCGCTGCTCTCAGGCGAAAAGCTGGCTGACGCCATTCGCGAGCTTACTGGCGCAGCGGCGAAGCCGGGAGCGACGAAGTTCGACACGAATCTGTTGCAGGCAAGATCAGGCGCGATTCTGTTGCCCAGCGACGGAATCGGCCTGGAGGGAGAGATTGCGGTTCCCCGCACCCCCGGGCGGCATCCTGCCGTTCTGCTGCTGACGCCCGACTCAATCGATGGGACCAGCAAGATCGCGCGCCTGAACAAGGCAAAGTTCGAAGCGCTCGCCTCGCGAGGCGACGTTGTTCTGGCGCTGACGCCGAGGCCTTCGCCGCCGGGAACGGAGGAAGCGCTGTCGCCGCAGCTCGGTCCGTTTTATCGGCTTAGCCTTCGCGCCGATCTAGTCGGCCGCACGCTGGTGGGGCTGCGCACGGACGATGTGATTCGCGCCGTGGATTACCTGGCCAGCCGAAGCGATGTGGACGCGGTCCGCATTTCGGCGGCGGCCAGCGGTCACGAGGGGCTGGTTCTGCTTCATGCCGCAGTGCTCGACCGCCGGTTGCGGCACATCGCCGTCGATCACGAGCTCTCGAGTTATCGTAGCTTGCTGAATGCGCCCATGCCGGTTGACGCCGCGGAAGACGTGGTTCCGGGAGTGCTGCTGCGCTACGATCTTGGCGACGTGAAGAGCGAGCTGGGCGCGCGGCTGACCGAAACGGATGCGTTGCAAGGCTCCGCGGACCTGAGCCAAACTGCGACGCCACATAGACCGGATTAGGAATTGTCGTAAGGAATTTGA
>JBEKWT010000175.1:0-6516 GCA_049512795.1 Occallatibacter sp. | reverse complement strand
TTCAACTCCGCCTACTTCGAGCACACCTACCTCGCCCGCCAGATGGGCATTGATCTCGTCGAAGGACGCGACCTGGTCACGCACGACAACCTCGTCTACATGCGAACCACTGACGGGCTCAAGCGCGTTGACGTCATCTATCGCCGCGTAGACGACGACTTCAGCGACCCTCTTGTCTTCCGCTCCGACTCTTCCCTGGGCTGTGCTGGCCTCTTCAATGCCTACCGCGCCGGCAACGTCACCGTGTCCAACGCATTCGGCACCGGCCTCGCCGACGACAAGGCCGTCTACGCGTCCGTGCCGAAGATGATTCGCTACTACCTCAATGAAGATCCCATTCTGCCGAACGTCGAAACGTTTCTACTCAGCGAGGAGAAGGACCGCAGGCACGTGCTGGCCAATCTCGACAAGCTCGTGGTCAAGGCTGTGGGCGAAAGCGGCGGGTACGGAATGCTCATCGGGCCGCATTCTTCGGCCCGGCAGCGCGAGGAATTCGCACTCCAGATCGAGGCCAATCCGCGCAACTACATCGCGCAGCCCACGCTGGATTTCTCGCGCGCGCCGTGCCTGGTCGACGACCGGCTGGAGCCGCGCCACGTCGATCTGCGGCCCTACATTCTCTTTGGCGACAAGATCAACATTGTGCCCGGCGGTCTGACGCGAGTGGCGCTCGAGAAAGGTTCGCTCGTAGTCAACTCTTCGCAAGGCGGCGGAAGCAAGGACACATGGGTTCTGGAATAAGTCTGATTCGGGAACATCGGGCCGGAGGTGAGAGAAGCACGATGCTATCGCGCGTCGCCGACAGCCTCTACTGGATGAGCCGCTATCTGGAGCGGGCGGAGAATACTGTGCGCCTGCTCGACGTGACCATGGGGCTGATGCTCGACCCCGGCGGCGCCAACGCGGAAGCGCGCTGGCAACGAATGGTTGCGGCTCTGGGCCGGCCAGCCGGCATGACATGGAACGGATCGTTGTCCGAGATGACGCACAAGCTCGTCTTCGACCTGGTTGATCCCTCTTCTGTCACCTTTTGCGTCAGCGCGGCGCGCGAAAATGCGCGCCAGGTGCGCGAAGAAATCTCCACTGAGCAATGGCAGCGGCTCAATCGCCTCTTTCACCAGATTCGATCGCCCAATGCGCAGGCGCAGTTCCGCTCCAGCGTCAGCGATATGCTGGCGTCTGTCGTGGACGGAATCTATCTCTTCAAGGGCACCACGGACACGACAATGATTCATGGCCAGGGATGGCAGTTTATTCGCCTCGGCCGTTACCTGGAACGAGCATACGCAACGGCGACACTGCTCGAGGTATTTCAGCCCGATCTGCTCCAGCAGCCCGCCGAGGAACGCGCAGGCCACCTGTATCTTGAACTCGTGGGCCTGCTGCGCTGCTGCACGTCGTTTGAGGCGTACTGCCAGGTATACACGGCTGATCTTTCGCCTGATCGCATTCTCGAGTTTCTGCTCCTTAATCGGGATTTTCCGCACGCCATTTGCTACTGCGTCGACGGCGCGCGCCAGGCTATCGAGGCGATTCAGGAATCGGGGGGACGCCGGGCGCCGGAGGAGTTGATCGCTGGCGTCGGCAAGCTGCACTCGATGCTCATTTTCAATTCGATCGGCGAAATCCTTGCGGGCGACTCTGCGGGATTTCTGCACAACATTCGAGCACAGTGCCTGCTGATTCACGAGCTCATCTACCGCAACTATGTGCAATACTCCATTCAATCCGCACTGGCGGTGTAGCGCCTGCCGGCAGAACCCGGCCTGAATTCGAGGGAGCGAAGATGAATTTTTATTCAATCCGTCACCTGACGCGCTTCCGCTACTCGCAACCTATCAGCGAGAGCATCATGGAGACGCGCATGCATCCGCGCTCCGACTCGAGCCAGCATTGCCTCACCTTCTCGCTCTCCGTAAGCCCGCGGTGCCGCGTGTTCAGCTATCGCGATCACCTGGGCAACAACGTGCAGCACTTCGACATTCCCGGCGAGCATAATCAGCTCGTCATCGTGGCCGAATCCGTGGTCGAGCAGCAGCCCCTGCCCGACGTCCCGCATTTTCTCTCGCCCGATGCGTGGGAGGATTTGGATGAGCTGGTTGAAGCCGGCGATTACTCTGAGATGCTGCTGCCCAGCACATTTGCCGCCGAGACGCCGGCGCTCGTCGAGCTCGCGAAAAAAATGGGAGTCGTGCGGAGGGACGATCCGTTGCATCTTGTTCTGGAGCTGAACCAGCGCCTCTTCCACTATTTCGATTACGTGCCGCGGTCCACGCGCGTGGACTCGCCGATCGATGAAGCGATTTTGAGCGGCACCGGAGTCTGCCAGGATTTTGCCCACACCATGATCGCGCTGCTGCGGCACGTGCGCATTCCGGCGCGCTACGTATCGGGTTATTTGTACCGCGGCAGCGAGGACCACGACCGCTCCACGCCCGACGCTACGCACGCCTGGGTTGAAGCGCTGCTGCCGCATCTGGGCTGGGTGGGTCTCGATCCCACCAACAACCTGGTCGCGCACCATCGCCACATCCGCACTGCCGTCGGCCGCGATTACGCCGATGTCCCGCCCACTCACGGCGTCTTCCGCGGCAAGACTGCGAGCGAGCTCTACGTAGCCGTGAAGGTTGAAGCCAGCGAAGATCCGCCGGCTCTCGACCGCAAGCTGCCCATCCCCGAGGACTGGAGCGTGCTGGTGGAGCGCGCGCAACAGCCGCCAGAGCTCCCCGTGCCTTTCATTGATTTGCAGCAGATGCAGCAGCAGCAATAGCGCCCGCCCGATTCACGAAACGCTCATCGCCCGCTTATTGCCCCGTCGACGCCTGCTCCGCGCCCATCGCTTTCAGCCGCATCTGCGCCAGCCGCCAGGTCGACGTGGGGATGGCGAGTACCCTTTTGGGTTTCTCGAGCTTGTGGTAGTCGACGATGGCGATGTTCCGCTCGCCGTACTGCTCGGCTATGCGGCCCAGCACATACCACACGTCGTCGTTGGGCTCGTCCAGATTCCAGTCGTCCATGGCGCGCAGCAACACGTCGTGTGCGTCCTTGGTGTCGCCGGTTTCCGCATACAGGCATGCCAGCGTATGCAGAATGTCTGGCGCGTCCTTCTGCAACTGCGTCGCCTTCACGCCCGTTGCGACGTCGTCGGCTGTCACCTTGCCCGTGAAGAGCGCATCCCATGCAAGGCTATTCAGCGTTTCTGCATTCTCCTGGCCAAGCGATAATAGTTTTTCTCCCCAAGCGTGCGCTGCGGCAAAGTCGCCGCGATTAGCCTCGATCTCCATCTTCATGCTGATGGCGTCGCTGTCGTTGTCGAGCAGCTTGAGCCTGGCGTCGGCCAATGCAAGAGCGTCGTCGTAGCGTCCCAGCCCCATGAGGGCCTCGCAGTTGTACAGGAATGCCTGCTTCGATTCCGGCTCCTGCTTCAGCAGCGCAGAAGAAACGTCGAGCAGGCCGGTAAAGTTGTCCTGGAGCAAGTAGCCATCGGCAAGCGCGAGTTGAATGTTACTGCGCTCGCGATCGCCGGCCGCATCTTTCAGGCCCGCCTCAAGAACCGCAACGCCTTGCGCAACCGTGGGCTTGGTTTCAACCATGATGGCCGCCGCGGCCAGCTTCATCTTGCGCGCATCGGCCGCTTCTCCTTTGATCCAGAACCTCGGAAACACGGGGCCGCCCAGCGGATCGTCGCCGCCCTCCAGGTGCTGATCTTCGCGCATCCAGTCCAGCAACGCCTTTGCGCCCTTCAGATCGCCCGCGTTGACGCGGTCCAGCATCTCCAGGGCAATTGAATTCGGCTTATCGAGCGAATCGAGCACTTTGTACTGCCCATCCTCTTTGACGATGAAGACGGTCATCGTGGTGCCGCTCAGCAGCTCCACCTTTTCTCTGTACCCTGTCGCATCGTCGCCCTCGCCCTTGGGATCGAGCATTTGCAGCATGATGTCTTCGGTCACATCGAGCGAGCTGTCTTCGCGGGCCAGTTGGCTGTTCATTTGTTTGCCTGAACTCAGCACGTCCTTCAGTTCATCGGCGTCCATCGCTTTCAGCACCTTGACCCCGTTGCGGCTAAGCAACGCGGCAAAGCTGTCTTCCGTGAGGTTGGCATCGAAAGGAACCAGCGCGAAACGCTTCACCGTGTCTTCCGGCGTGTTGGCGAACTTCGCGTCCTCGTGGTGGATTGCGCCGCGCAGCATGTTGGCCAGGCCCAGCGTACGAGCGGCATCGTCGCCCGCGGCGCCCGCCTGCAGAAAATCCGCCGCCTGCGGATACTGCCTCATATTCATGAGCATCTCGCCGGCGGTACTCGCAGTGTCTTTGAATGCAGCATCGTCGCTGGACCGTTTGTTGGCCTCGGCCAGGCCCGCTTTGATGTCCTCGATCATGCCTACGCTGGCGGAAAGCAGCGGCTTGGGCTCCGGATTGAGCGTCTGCGCAGCCTTGTACGCTTCCGCATAATCTCCGCCATAGAAAAGCGCGAAGGCCAGATTGTCTCCGATGCCGAGATCGGACAGCTTGTCCTCGCCCAGCGCCTGATACTCGGCGATCGCCTGCTTCATGTGCGCTTGCCCGCTGTAACGGCGCCCGACGTAGTCGTATTCCAGAAGAATGGCCAGGTCGCCCTGCGCCGAGTGATCGTCGGGATCGAGCTTGATGGCGGCGCGATAAGCCTCTGCGGCGCCGGCCAGGTCGCTGCCGGCGCGCAAATTGCGTCCCACAAGGTCGTGCTTCAAAATGTCGGCAAGCGTTCGCTCGGCAAGCGCCGACGACGGATCGAGCTTGACGGCCAGTCGCGCTTCATCGCGCGCGGCCTCGCCCATCCCCGCTTCAAGCAGGACATTAGCCACCTGCAGATGGTGCACTGCTGAATTCGGATTCTGCGCGATCAGCGCGCGGTAGCTCGCCAGCGCTTCCTTTACTTTGCCGTCGCGCAGCAGCGCCGCGCCTTGAGGCTCGAAGTTGACCAGGATCGCCGGCCCATCGATCAGATCCGCTATTTCGTTGCGCAAAGCAGTCGCCTCGGCGACCGTATACCGCCGCTTCACCGTGTCAAAGGCAAAATGGGCCAGTACTTCGCCATCCTTGCCGGTGGTAAAACTTTCCGTCAGCAGCGCCGGGCCCACGGAAATCGTCGCGTCCTTGGGCAGTTCCTTGGGAATGAATCCGGCGGGCGGGATCAGGTGGTAGGTCCACTCGACGTTGTAGGGCGCGTCGAGCCACCAGTCATTGGTACGCGGCTTTTTGGGCTTGTCTGGGCCGGCGTTCTTCTTCTCATCGCTGTCGTCCTTGCGCTTCAACTCGTCGGGCAGCATCTGGAAAACCCGGTCGACGCGAAGTGCGGCCTGCGCGCCATCGAGATTCGTGTATCCACGCTTCGCTTTCTCGCATGCGATCGTGAGTTTGAAGGGCTGGGAGAGATCGGCCGGGTCGGTGCGATCAACCTTCGTCAAATCGTCCGAAACATACTCTGCCTGCACGTATCCGCGCAAGCCATCGCGCGTGTCTTTGTCGGGCTTGTCGGCGTAGTACGCGCGGTACCCCGACGCGTAAATCCCTTCGGGCTCGGTGATCTCCACAACGTTCGCCGGGCCGTTGTCCGTCAGCGTGAACTCGCGCGTCTCTTTCAGGCCGTTGTCCTTTGAAGTTGACTCCGGCGTCTTCTCGAGCGCGGTGGTCGTGGCGCTCGCGATCAGCGCCAGCCGCCCCTGGTCGCCCATGGGAATCTGGCCCAGTTGCGCGTAGCGGTCGGTGGCGTCAATCCATATTGGATTTTTCCCGGGCACATAAACAATCGCGTGATCGAACATTCCCATGCCGGGCAGGTCCGCGGAAACATCCATCCGCGATTCGACGCTGAGCAGCGCCACGTTGGCGGGAATGCCGGCGGCGCGCAGCATGGCGACGAGCAGCGTAGCCTTGTCCTTGCAGTCGCCGTATTTCTTGGCCAGAGTTTCCGCGGGGTCATGCGGCACAATGGCGGCTTCGCCGAATTCGATCCCCGTGTACCGCACCTCGCGGTCGAGATAGTCCACGATGGCCGCTTCCTTTTCGGCTGAAGAGTTTTTCCCGGCAAGCAGCGGGTCAACAACCGCTTTCACCGCAGCGGAGCCGGAAAGATTGTCGACGATCTTTCCGTATTCGGCTGCCACGCTCTGCCACGACGCGCCCGTCGCGAATCCGATGATGGGAAACCGCACCACATCCGGGGGAAGATATGGCTCGCGCGGATCGACGCCATCGATCGAGCCCACATCGAAAGTGAGAGTGACGCGCCCGCCCGCCTCTGTGCGCACAGGCTTCAGATCGGGAAGCAGAAACAAGTCGGTCTTGAGCGGCAGCGATGCGGGAGCGTCAAAGATCACCCTGCTGTGCGCCACCGGAACATCTTCCTGGCCGAGCTCGACACGCCCAACGCGGCCCGGCGCAAAGAGCGGCTGCGTTTCTGCCTCTGTGTACTCCTCTTCCACCACCACTCCCGGAGCAATCGCCGGAAACGGCGCGTGCAGCCGCTTGCCGTCG
>JBEKWT010000174.1:0-6983 GCA_049512795.1 Occallatibacter sp. | reverse complement strand
TGGAAGAACTCCAGAGCGAGTTGAAGGAAAAGAAAGAATAGGAGCCGAGATGCGAGAAAGACTGGGGATGCGGGAAAGATGACGCAAAGTTTGCGGAATGCGGCGGGAAGTCTGCTCGTGGTCGGGATCGAAGGAACTGCGCTGACCGCGATGGAGCGCGCGTGGCTCAAGCTCCTGCGGCCGGCAGGGATCATTCTGTTTCGGCGAAATATTGAAGACACGAAACAGACGCGCGCGCTGCTTGCGGAGTCGACGCAATTCTGCGCGGCGCACTGCACGCGATTTGCCGATGTGGAAGGCGGAACGGTCGACCGGCTCCGCGATGCGCTCGCGCCGATCCCGCCAGTGGAGGCGGTCGCGCAGGCGATGAAGTTGAACGGTCCCACCCTTGGCGCAAAGACAAAGACGCGCCAAGGATGGGGCAACGGGCTCGGGGGCAGTGCTATCCCTGGTCCCCAAGTGGCGCGCGAGCACGGAGAGCTGATTGCGCGGGCGGTGAAGGCGTTCGGGTTCAACTCGCCGCTCGCTCCGGTGCTCGACCTTGGGCTGCCCGCGTCGGAAAAAGTATTGGCATCACGTTGCGCTGGCGCGACTGCGGGGGAAGTCGTGGCATACTCTCGCGAGTTCCTGGCCGGGCTTGCGGCGCAGGGCGTGGCCGGATGCGGAAAGCACTTTCCTGGCCTGGGCGGAGGAACGCTCGACTCGCACTTGAAGACGCCGAAGATTCGCCGCACATGGCAGAAGTTGTGGCAGGAGGATCTGGAGCCTTACCGCGCACTGCGGGACGCGTTGCCGATGGTGATGGTGAGCCATGCGGCGTATCCATTAACGAAGGAGAAACGGCGGCCGGCCAGCGTGTCGAGCTTCTGGGTCAGCGACGTGCTGAGAAAACGCATCGGCTACCGGGGCATGGTTCTCTCTGACGACCTGGAGATGGGCGGAGTGGCGAATTTCATGCCGATGGGAGACGCGGCGGTGGAAGCCGTGCGAGTCGGCTCGGATCTTTTGCTGATCTGCCACCATCCGGAGCCGATTTTGAGCGTGTATGAGGCGCTGATCGCAGAGGGCGAGCGATCGGCAGCGTTCGGCAGGCTGCTGCAGGCGCGGGCGCGTGATTCGGAGCGGAAACGGGCCAAAACTTTTCGCGCGGGGATGCCGGCGGCGCTGAGCAAGCGGGAATTCGAGGCGCTGCGCGCGAGGATTCTTCGCTTCGGCGAAAAGGTTGCAGTCCAGTGCCAAGGCGTAGGCCATGGAACGTAGCGCGCAGGAAGTGATCGCAATTATCGAGGATTTCGCCGAGGGAACCGGTGATACCCGCGATTGGGATGATTTCATTTCGATCCGAATTCGCGATCCCTTCCTCGAGTCCATCCGAATGGAGTGTGCGGAAATGCCGGATAAGTATCCTCCCACGACGATCGGATTCTATTGTGGCGATGAGGGGCTCAGTCGGCTGCATAGAATCGCTGCAGACCTTAGAGTCCGTCAAAGTGAATTGAATTCTGGACAATGATGACTTACGTCAAAGGCAAATTTGACATCGACGCAAAGCCGATGATCGTGGCGGGAGTGATGAGCGGCACCTCGGCTGATGGGATCGACGTGGCAATTGTGCGCATTGGGCCCGGAAAGTCGGGGCCGAAGCTTAAGTTACTGGCGCATGAGGCATTTCCCTTCCCTGCTGTGCTGAGGCGCGCGGTGCTGGCGGCGATGGATGCCAAAGCGACTTCGACGGCGGAGCTGGCGCGGCTGAATTGGCGGCTGGGGCTGGCTTATGCGGAGGCAGTGAAGGAAACCGCGCGCAGGCGCGAGGTGAAGCTTGAACTGGTGGGCTGCCACGGGCAGACGCTTTACCATCAGCCGCGCACAGAAGCTTACGCAGGACGAAAGTTTGCCTGCACATGGCAAGCGGGCGAGGCGCAGGCGATTGCTGCGGCGCTTCAAGTTCCCGTGATCTCGAATTTCCGGCCGATGGATATGCTCTCCGGCGGGCAGGGCGCTCCGCTTGTTCCGCTGCTCGACTATGTGCTTTTCTCGGACGCGAAGCGAGGGCGCGTGTTGCAGAACATCGGCGGCATTGCAAATCTGACGGCAATTCCCGCGGGCGCGGGGCCAGACAAGTTGATCGCATTCGACACGGGGCCGGGAAACATGGTGATCGACTGGCTGGCGCAGAAACTTTTCGGCAAGCCGTTCGACCGCAATGGTGCGCTGGCGGCGAAGGGATCAGTGCTCGCGCCGGTTTTGTCGGCGGCGCTGCGCCATCCGTATTTCCGGTTGAAGCCTCCGCGGACAGCGGGACGCGAGCAATTTGGGCGGGCTTACGCGGCGGAATTTCTGGCCGCTTGCCGGAAGCACAGCAGTAATCCCGAAGACGCGCTGGCCACTGCGACGGCGCTGACGGCGGAGACGATTGCGCGGAGTTACGCGCAATTCGTGCGGCCGAAGATGAAGGGCCGCGACGTGGACTTCATTGTCTCGGGCGGTGGAGCGCGGAACAAAACGCTGGTGGCAATGCTGGCTGCGCGGCTGGAACCGATGGGGTGCACGCTTGCGACGAGCGAGAAGTTTGGAATGCCGGCGGAGGCCAAGGAGGCCGCGGCGTTTGCGCTGCTTGCTTGGCAAACATGGCACCGGCTGCCGGGAAATGTTCCCGTGGCGACGGGCGCGAAGCGGGCGGTGGTGCTGGGACAGGTCACGTATGCATAGGGTTGGCGAGCGCGGAGGGTTGTGGTTTGTGCGACGTCAAACTAGTGTCGTGAATCCGAAGTCCCCGGAAAAGCAGCCGCAGGTCCTTCGACTCTGTTTGCCGCAAAACACGCGGCAAACATCGCTCAGGATGACAGATCGCTCCTAGAGCCAATCCATTTGCTGTCACCGGTTGGCCGCGCTCGCGGCGCCGCTTTTGCTGGCGGGTTGCGGCGCGGCGCGGATGGCGTGAGGTTGCACCTGGCGATCAAGTCGAAGGGAGTTATTCCTTTTTGGTGACGGCGGGGCTCGCGCTGGACTGATTCGGCACTGAGCGACTCGTGGTTCGGGTGCGCTCCGGATTTTTCCACGCAACCCTCTGCTACCATAGAGCTGACTGCAGTCCACGCGGCCGGACTGAAAAGCGTGAACGCGAAGAATCGATTTGCGTGAAGCTAAGAGCGGCCGAAGCCAATACAAAGGAGAATTTATATGCCTCTCGTTTCAATGCGGCAGCTCCTCGATGAAGCTGCGAAGGGCGGATATGGCGTCGGCGCGTTCAACGTCAACGACATGGAGCAGATTCAGGCCATCATGATGGCGGCCAAGCAGACCAAGTCGCCGGTAATCGTACAGGCGAGCCGCGGCGCGCGTGCGTTTGCCGAGGATTTGTATTTGTTCAAGCTTATTCAGGCGGCGGCCGAGCTGAACCCCGATATTCCCATCGCCATGCACCAGGATCACGGCAACAGCTTTGATACCTGCAAGAGCGCCATCGCGCTGGGCTACACGAGTGTGATGATGGACGGCTCGCTGCTCGAAGACGGGAAGACGCCGTCGACTTTTGAGCAGAATGTGGACGTGACGCGGCGGGTGGTGGATTACGCACACGAGCGCGGCGTGACGGTCGAGGGCGAGATCGGCGTGCTGGGCGGAATTGAAGACGGCCACGGTGCGGGCGGTACGGGTTTGGAGCATGTGACCGATCCCGATCAGGCGGTCGAGTTTGCGGAGCGGACCGGCGTCGATGCGCTGGCGATCGCCATCGGAACCAGCCACGGCGCGTACAAGTTCAGCAAAAAGCCCGACGGCTCGGTACTCAAGATGGACCTTCTGATCAAGATTCACGGACGCCTGCCGCACACGCACCTGGTGATGCACGGCAGTTCGTCGGTCCCGAAGGAGCTGCAGGACATCATCAATGAATACGGCGGCAAGTTGAAGCCGACGTGGGGCGTGCCGGTCGAGGAGATTCAGCTGGGCATCCGCAACGGCGTGCGCAAGGTCAACGTGGATACCGACAATCGGCTGGCCATGACCGGCGCCATCCGCAAGGTGCTGTGGACGCAGCCGGAGAAATTCGATCCGCGTGACTACATGAAGCCGGCTCGCGAGGCGATGGCGAAGGTGGTGGCGCAACGCATGACGCAGTTCGGTCAAGCCGGCCACGCAGGCGACTACGCACCGATTCCGATCACCGAGATGGCGAAGGGCTATGCCAACGGGACGCTCGACACTCGACCCTCGCTAGCAGCCAAGTAGTCTAGACAGCTAAATATAGAGAGCAAAGCAAATGCGCCACTTTCAGAATTGAGAGTGGCGCATTTTTGTATCTACGGAATGCGGAGAGCCGGACGCGCTCATTTCGCCCAGAATTAGAGACCGAGGTCTTCCTCGGTATATTCTCTCTGTTTGGCGCTGCGTTTTGGGTTAGCAATCGGCTTCACTTCGAGAGGCACGACGACGGTCCGCTCAACTTCCTCTTGCGTCGCCATGGCCTGCTGAACGCCGAAGGTCATGGCAATCTCGTCGACCTTGTCGCCATAGTGCTTGCGAAGCAGCACTAATTCGCTGCGTAATTCGGCGCGACGCTCGGGCGTTTCGTCGTCGGAGGCGACCCATCGCGCGGTAAGAATGATGGAGAAGCGCACCGCGGCCAGCTCTTCGGTCTCATAGGTGAGGAGTTCGTCGCGTGTCTCGAGGACGTACCGCGACGCGGGGCCGATGGTGGCTAAGTCAAGGGGCGCATGAAGAAGTTGTGTGGACACTGCAGTCCTCCCTCCGGGGATTTCCCGCGGGGCCGATCACAACAGATCAGGAGGAAAATGAGCATTTTCGATCTCCGGTCATTTTGCCGAATCACACCAGCTCTTCTGCTGGATTGGCCTAGTGTCGGAGTATGCGCTCGGGACTTCAGTGAGCAAAATCACCCAATATGGGGATAGTACCAGCAATTGAACGAGCGGTTTCAAAGCAGGAAGGTCACGCCCAAACTGGGATTTGGAGGTAATTCTTTCTGGTTGTGCGGTTTGCGGAGGATTGTGGAAGCGGTCGCTAGTGGACCAGCCCGCTCGCGGGCTGCGTGGCCGCCTGCTGGGAAGATTTGCTATCGTGAGCGGCGTCTCCGTTCTGCATGAGGAGCCAGTAGTGGAATCCGTCCACGATGGCCATCAGCGCGGCCTGATTCAGGTCGCTGCTGACGCCTGCCGTGACCCATGGTTCGTGGCCGTCGGCGATGAAGCTGACGGTGACGCGAACGTGCGCGGCGGAGTCGTGCGCCCTGACATCGAGCGCGGCGACGGTGAATGTGCCGAGGCGCATCTGGGCCAGCGCCGGGTACGACGAATCGAGCTCGCGGCGGAGAGCTTTGGTGAGGGAGTCAACTGGCCCGGCGCCTTCGGCGCGAGTGGTGGCGACCTTCGAATCTCCGAGCATGAGCGTCATGAAGGCGATGGCGAAGTGGTCGCCGACCTCGTCGCACTCATCGAAGACGCGCCAGCTCTTGACGGTGAACCAATCGGGCAGCGTTCCCAGCGTCCTCATGCAAGCCAGGCGGAAGGAGACTTCGCTGGCTGTAAAGCCGCCGCCTTCGATCATGGCCGGGTTTGTATCCATAAGCGCCTCGGCCTGCGTGGAGTTGAGCGGAACTCCCAGCGTTTGAGAGAGCAGCATGATGTTGGCGCGGCCGGATTGCGCGTTGACGCCGATGGTGGGGCTGGCGCCGACGAGAGCTGGATCGGTCCAGAGATAAGCACCGGGATTTTTGCGCTCGCTGGAGCCGTGCATGCCCGCCCATGTGCCAAATGCGCCGGGGCCGACGATGGGTGCGCCGTGCGGGGCTTCGAGCCCGAAGGCGGCGTAGGCCGAGTGGGCGAGCGAGGTGAGGCCAGGCAGGGCTGCAGGCGGAACAAACTCTGCTTCGCCGCGAAGCTGCATGGCGCCGATCACGGTGGTCAGGTTCACATTGCCGCAGCGCTCGCCGGTACCGATGAGGGTGCCCTGGATATGGCGAGCGCCAGCCAGAATCGCGGCGCGCGTGTTGGCGATGCCAAGACCGCGATCGGTGTGACCGTGAAATCCGAATTGCGCACTGGGGAAATCGCGAATGAGTCTGGTAATGACTTGCGAAACTTCTTCTGGGCTGGCGCCGCCGTTGGTGTCGCAGACGACGATGCGGCTGACCTTCTGGCGTACGCACTGCTCGGTCAATTGGCGGAAGTAATCGAGGCTGCGCTTGGTGAATTCCGCGTCCGTTGGGTTGCCGTTTTCACGGCGGCCGCAACTGGCGTCCATGGCGTGCTCCAGATCGACGAGAACCTCGAGTCCGTGCGCCTGCAGGCACGCGATGGTTTCCCACGCCATGAGCAGATTCTCGTCGGGCATTGTCTCCAGCGAGCGCTCCACATCGAGCAGGCGCGATTTGACGACAATTACGGCGACGGGAATGCGGTGCTTGTGGCGGAGAATGAACTTTACGTCCGGCCACTCCTCAACTTTGGAACCGCGGCCGCGCGACCGCCCGAAGAGGGCCAGCCGCATGGCGCCGGTGTCGACGGCGTCGAGCGCGGCGGTTAGGTCAGAGACAAACTGATTGGCGCCGGCGAAGCCGATTTCGGCGTAATGCACGCCGAACGCGGCCATGCGCTGCAGGAGCAGAACGGCGTTGGGCACGGAGATCTCAAGGTCCGGCTGCTGCATGCCGTCGCGCAGGCTGGTGTCAAAGAGCTCGACTTGTGGCGGCGTGGTCACTTGATTGAGTGTGCGAGTCCCGCCTTAAATGCGGTGGAGGCTTAGGGAATCGTCTGATTCCATCATATCGTGAGGCGTGGCAGATTCCCGGGCATGAAATCCGTGCTTTCCCACGTCTCAAAGTCGAAACGCGGAGCACCCGGCGCATTGCAATGCATTCGAACGCGGCAGCCATCGCGGCCTTGCATTCAACGCAAATATAGGCATTAGCCCTCGAGGGCGCCGAGAGTAGTTGGATCTAAAGCAACTTCGGTATAATTCGGTTG
>JBEKWT010000173.1:0-6540 GCA_049512795.1 Occallatibacter sp. | reverse complement strand
GAGGCAGATCCTGCGGATTGACGCCGCCAAAGTTAAAGCTGTGGCCGCCGTCCTCGGAGTCTTGGTCGTCCTGCGAGACGCGCGAAGTGACTGCGACGTTGACCACCGCAGGCGTGACGCGCGAAGCGACGGCTTCCACCGCGTTGTCGAGTGCGACGAGCGACGACACGCTGCTCTCATCGAGCGGGCCGGCAGCAGCAGCGGCGGCGTGGGCTCTGCCGTAATCGAACAGAAACGCTGCCGAAAACAGGATTGTTGCGAGGATTCCCGCGGGGACTGCGAGTTTTTTCGCCCCTGCTACTAATGAATTAGTTGTCATTGACATTGCCTGATTCTCCATTTGTGTTGAAGTTGGTGGTTAGAGTTGAAGGCCCATCCGGCCGGTATCAGCAGACTGCGTGGCCGGCCGGTGAGAATGGGAAACTGTCGCGGGCGCAGGTTGCGTGGGCGCGGCCGGGCTCGGCGAATAAACGAGCAGGATGATTCGTGTGACGGTGATTTCGGTGGCGCGAGTTGTGGCAGGCTGGCTGGTCGCGTCGCCGGTCTGCTGCTGAGCGACCGCGCCGGTGTCATAGTCGGCGATTGCTCTTGTTCTCGTAACAGAGGTCTCGACCTCTTGCCAGGCTGCGAGAACAATGAATTGCTGACCCTGCCGCGGAGCCTCGGACGATGTTGGCGCTACGGCCTTCACCAGTTCCGCGCGCGGCGCGGCGGAGTCTGCGTCCGACCTTGCAGCTTCCGCGATGCCGGCCGATGAATCGTCGCTGCGGCGCGGTCGAGCGGCGGCCGGCGTTACCGCCGCGATGCGGCTCGCAGGCACAATGGCCTTCGTTTCAATTTCGCGGAATTGCGTTGATGGGTGGAACATAGCGCCGGTGGCCGCCGGACCCGGTTCACCCGCCTGTGCATAGGAAGCACGCGCGATGCCTGGAGTTTTTGCATGCGGCGGCGCGAGGAGGGCCATTTGCGCCTCCGGCTCCGGCGCTGCGACAAACGCAACTAGCTGAGGGCTTCGCGCCAGCTCAATCGATCCGACGACGAGGGCGCAACTGAGCACGCTAACCAGCGCGCCAGCCGCCATGGGATGCAATGCGCGTTTGCGCCGCAGAATGCTATGAACGCGATCAACCAGCTCGGGCCGGCGACCCAACACTCCCAATGAAAGCGCCTGCGCGCGGCGCAGCAGGCCCCGTTGTTGCAATCCGCGCTCGGCCAGAGCAGTAAGGCAAGCCGCGTAAGCGCGCGGAGCCTGCGTGCGCCGAACTACGCCCTCGTCGCAGGCCATCTCGCGCTCGCGGCAAAGCCGCCGCTCCATCCAGGCCAGCGCTGGATTCAAAGGGAACACAACAAGAAGGAGTTTCTGCAGCAGATTCGTCCAGTCGTCGCGGCGGCGCAGATGCTCGGCTTCATGCAGAACCACTTGCTCAAGCTCGCCCGGCGTCAGGCGCGAGAAGAGCCACTCGGGAATGAGAATCCGCGGCTTGAAGAACCCGATCACGCTGGGCCGGTCGAGGTCACGCGTAGTGCAAATTTCGATGCGGCGCGATGGGGGGCGCGCTGGCGATGCAGCGGCAAGCATGACGCGCAAGTTGGACTCCGTTTCGACCGGAGTTGCGCTCCGCCACAATCTGCGCAGGCGCAACGAATGAAAAACGAGCTCGGCGGCGCGGAAGCCGGAAGCAGCCAGCCATAGCGCGGCGATGGCGAAACCCCAGCGGCTGTCCAACGCGAGCCACGGTCTTGCTCCACCAGCGGCAAGCGGCGCGGCTGCCGTCACGACGCCGGAACGTGCGAGCAATGCTAGAAACGGTAAGCTCGCCACGACCGCAAATCCAGCGGCCCACGCGGCAAAGCGGTGCGCCGCCGAAACGCGGGGCGCGAGCCGCAAGCAGAGAACCAAGGAAACTGCAACGGTTGCGCCCTGCCACAGCGACGCGACAAATGCCGGCGCAACACTTTGCGCAAACGCAGCAAGAATCGGATCGGCGATGTGCATCAAGGGCATCGCTATCTTCCACCCCTCCATTTTCCGCTTTTCTGGTTCCCGCTCTTCTGGTTTCCGCTCTTCTGGCCGGCATTTTCCTTGTCGGGCGCGGCGTTGCGGATCGCGACTTTGTCTGGCGACGCGCTGCGGATCGCGTCGCGTAACCGGTCCAGCTCCTCGGACGAAATCCCATCGTCGCCCAACAGGCTTAACACCAGCTTCTCGCTCGAGTTGCCAAAGAAGCGGTTGAGCACATTGCGGACTTCTGAACGGCTCGCCTCATTTTCGGCGACGCAGGGCCGGTAGACGAACGCGCGCCCTTCCTGGCGGTGCTCGACGTAGCCCTTTTGCTCCAGGATTCGGATGGTGGTGAGCACTGAATTGTAGGCCAATTGCTCGCCATCCGGCAGGGCTCCAACCAGGTCGGTAACGGCCGACTCGCCGCGCCGCCAGAGGATCTTCATCAGCCTCAGCTCAGCTTCGGTCAGCGTGTTGGATTTTCTTGGCGGCATGGCTAACTTGCTGATCCTAATAAGGAAATCTGGCGGGCACGAGTGAACCGACATGTCTATAGACGAACAACTAAAGGATTAGTTACCAGAAACGCAAAGATTTTTCAAGAGGCCGCGCCCACAAACGGACGGCGGGAAAATGCGCCCGCGCGAACGTCAACCCTGTGCTACGATCCGTGCAAGCGTTCACGCAATCGTTTTTTTGCAGCCAAATTCAGGAGCCAGCGCCGGCTGTTTTTGCCGCACTAACTTTCGCCGGCTGTTTTTGCCGCGCGACTTTTTGCCCCGGTCCCTCCGCCACGGCGGACGAGGGACTGGGGGCACCCGCCGGGTGCACGCGCGAGCACCTTCGCGGCGATGACGCGGCCCCGGCGCAATAGGGTACGCATCGATCTCGCGCCGGCGGCGAACAGGGCTGAGGCGACAGGGGATGATATGAACAACCAGCTCAGGCCAATGGCCCTCGGCGAGATCCTCGACCGGACCGCCGAACTTTACCGCACTCATTTTTTGCTTTTTGCCGGAATCTCGGCCATCTTTGCCGGAATGATGCTCGCTGTGCAGGTTCTGTATCTTCGCTCACTCATCCTTCTCGGCTATCCAAACATGATGGCGCATTGGCAATGGGACACTGCCTCAGCCGCAGTTGTGGAAGCGCTGGTGATCCTCATGCTGGCCGGTCTGTCGATCGCGGCCATCAATCGAGCGGTGGCCTGGGTGTATTTGGACAATCCGGCGACGATTCGTGCCGCCGCAAGAAGCGTTCTGCCTCGGCTGCGGACCTACCTGTGGCTCATGACCGTCACGGCATTCCGCGCGTGGGCACCCTTTGCCGCCTTGTACGTTGCTTTCATTGGAATCGCGTTTACCGTGCTGCCTCACGACTTTATGACCAACCCGGCGGCGATGCAGCACGCAGCACATCAAGACCCGACAGCGGTCGCCGCAGCGGGCATCGGAATGCTGATTCTGCTGCCGTTTTTCTTTGCTGCTCTGTTTTATGGCGTGTGGATGTCGCTGCGCTATTCGTTGGCCGTGCCGGCTTGCGTCGTCGAAAATTTGCCGGCGGGTGGCGCAATCAAGCGCAGCATCAGTCTTACCGAAGGCTCGCGCGGGCGCATCTTCGTGCTCGGTTTGCTGGTTTACGCGGTGCGCATGCTGCTGGGGATTCTGTTCGGATTTCCCTTGATCGCGCTTGCCATCAAGCACCCCGGCCAGCCGCTGCCTCTGGTCTGGTTGACCGTCCAACAGATCGGCGAGTTCCTATCCAGTACACTGATCGGTCCCATCTACTCCACCGGCCTCACGCTCTTTTATTACGACCAGCGCATCCGCAAGGAAGGCTTCGATATTGAGTGGATGATGCAGGCCGCGGGGCTGACGCCGCAACCTGAGTTGCCGGTGCCACAAACTTTCTGAGCAAGCGAGGACAACGATGAGCGAGACCCTACGGCCGTCTACACTCGGGGAGATTCTCGACCGCACGGCGCAGCTCTACCGCCGCAACTTCTGGCTTTTTGCCGGAGTTGCGGCTTTGCCGATCGCCATCATCGTTGCGGTTTCCGCGGCGGTTTTTGCAACGATTCTTGCGGTCCCGGGCTTGAGGAACGCCGGCGACTCGGCGTTCAGCCCCGCAATGGCATTGCTGATTGCGTTGTTTGCAATTGTGGTCTTCCCAATTTACGTCGCGGCGGCGGTCTTCTCCTATGCGGGGCTGACCGAGGCCGCGGCGAAGGTGCACCGCGGCGAAAAGATCACCATCCGTGGCGTGTTCAATGCTGTTCGGCCCTGGTTCTGGCGCTATCTGTGGTTCGGAATTCTGCAGGCCGCGGTCATCGCCTTGGTGCCGGGCGCAATCGCCGGCGTTGTCATCGGTTTTCTGTTGTTTTCGGTGACGCTTGTTGGGGGAGGAAGCACTGCCACCGGCGTGGCGATCGTTTTCCTGACGTTCTTTATCGGTTTTGGAGCCTTCGGCGTCATCATTTGGCGCGCGCTCGGCTACTCGATCGGCCTCTCCGTCTGCGTCGTGGAGAAAAAGCCTGCATGGGAGTCCTTGCAGCGCGCATGGAAATTGAGCCAGGGTACGCGCGGGCGCATCTTCGTTTTGTATCTGCTCATTGCTGCGCTGGCCATGGCGGGCTCAATGATCGGGTACATCGTTAGTGCAATCGTTGGCGCGGTGGCGGGAGTGGTGGGCCAAGGCTCGGAGTATGTCGCAGCAGCGGCTATTGTCGCCGCGGTCCTCTACCTCGTTGTGGACTTCACCGTGCAGGTGCTGCTTGCGCCCGTCTCATGGACCGCGCTCGTGCTCTTTTACTACGATCAACGAATCCGCAAGGAAGGCTTCGACATCGAGTGGATGATGCAGCAGGCGGGGCTCACGGAACCCGCATCCAGTGCGCTGCCCGCTGAAGGCGCAAGCGTTTCCGGGCCGGTTGCGCCTCCTGATACCGTAGAAGAACCATGAATTTGGGGTGGCCGGTTTCCGGTTGGCGGCACGCTGCGGCGCATCTCGTGGCGGCCGTCGCAGTGCTTGTGCTCGGCGCTTCCGACCCCGCCCTCGCGCTCACTCAGGAACTTTCATCTGGCGCAGGCTGGCGCGATGTGACCGCGGCGCAATACCAGCAGCACCTCAAGGATCTTGACGCGCTCGTCGCCGCCTGCCAGAACCAGCGGTCGCAACAATCCGGGGCCGGAGCGGCACGGACAAAATTCCCTGCCTGCGATCCCGCGCAAATTGGACCCGATAGCCGCGTGCAAGGTCTCTCCGCCGCGGGCTCGCAGACGCGCGAAGTCCGCTACGACTGGCTGCGATCTGTGCTAACGCGCGCAGAGAACAAGAACGGCGCCGCACAGAAGGACATCTTCGGCGCGATTTCCCGCGCGAACAAAAAGCCCGTCTCGG
Source organism: Occallatibacter sp. (assembly GCA_049512795.1). Lineage (GTDB taxonomy): Bacteria > Acidobacteriota > Terriglobia > Terriglobales > Acidobacteriaceae > Telmatobacter. The sequence continues at coordinate 1,139 of JBEKWT010000173.1, read as the reverse complement.
TGGACACACCGCTGACCGCCGCGCGCCAGCGGCTCGAGGACGACGCAGCACAAGTAGAAGCCCCGGTCGCGGCCACTCCCAACTACAGCGACGAGCGAAAATCTCTTAACGCAATCCTGGCTCAGCGCGCCTATCGCGGAGTTGCCGAGGAGTCGGCAATGGGGCGCCTTAGAGAATGGCTCGCAAATCTGCTCGACAAATTCTTTTCCGGTCTCGTGCGCTTCGGTTCAAACGCGCCGTGGATCGTGTGGCTGCTGCGCATTCTGTTGCTCGTTGGGCTTTGCACCGCGCTGGTCTGGTTTCTCTTGCGCATCGAGCGCCGCTCGCGCATTCGCCTGATTCCCGAGATCGAGCTTGCGACCGGAGCGCCGTCGGCGCGCGAGTGGCAGTTGTGGCTCCGCGACGCGCAAGCAATGGCGGCACAGGGCCAGTGGCGCGAGGCCATTCACTTCCTTTATTGGGCGTCGATCTCCCGTCTCGAAGCAAAGCGGTTGTGGCCAGCCGATCGCGCACGCACTCCGCGCGAATATCTTGCCCTGCTCAACGGAACCGATCCGCGCAAATCCAACCTGACCGCCCTCACGAGGAGCTTTGAGCGCACGTGGTACGGCGGCCGCGCGGCGCAGGCCTCGGACTTCAATGCCGCTCTGGAGCAGGCTGCGGCGCTGGGGGTGGCGGCGGAATGAAGCTTTTCGCCTCGCTCGATAACAAGGATCGCAGGCTGCTGATCGGCTGCCTGGTCGCAGTTCTCGTGCTCGCATTTGTGACTGCGTTCCTGTCGCGCAACGAAAATAATGACGACAATCCTGTGCCCAGTTCCTACTTAACCGGCAGACACGGCGCGCGCGCCGCTTATGAGTTGCTGCAGGGGAGCGGCTACAACGTCGAACGGTGGGAGCAGCCGTTGAGCGATTTGGCCGAACGCGCCGACGAGCAGACGGTGGTGATCTTCGCCGAGCCCGATCAGGGTGACATCGCAGCGGAAGATCTGAAGGCGGTGCGCGACATCGTTGCGCGCGGAGGCCGTGTTCTCGTAACCGGGTGGGTGGGAGGCGGTCTGGCGCCAGATGGAAACGTTCAGCCGCCGGAGCAGTTTGACGTAGCCTGCAAACTCACGCCGCAGGGCCTTGATCCGCTGG
>JBEKWT010000172.1:0-6586 GCA_049512795.1 Occallatibacter sp. | reverse complement strand
GTCCAGGTGGATCACGCCGTCGTCTTTGTCGAAGCGCGGCCACTCGGCCAGTCCCGGCCCATTGGGGTCGCCGGTCTTCGCAAAGTTTGTCCAGTAGTCCATCATCTCTTCGCTCAACTTGCGATCTTCCGGGCGCCACACCGCTCCGGGCCTCGTGTCGAGCGTGCCAAACACATACTCGATGTCGTCGGAGTGAAATGCGTACGAACCCGGATGAAACTTGCTGGGCGGCGCGGCCAGCTCAAGGTGATAGCGATAAACCGGCGCATCGCCCGTTTTCACCTGCGCTTCCACCCACTTCCATGTGCTGAACGCGATAAATGTGTCGCTGAAATAATCAATGGCCGAGCGCACCGCCTGTTCGTCGCTGTCGCCAGGAAAGAAGGTGAGGAACTCGCTGGCGTTGTCGCCGAATGTCGTGGCCGCAAACTCCTTCCATTTCTCCGCCGTCATGCCGACGGACGGATCGTATCGCTCGTCGCGGTTCCATCCAGCCAGCAGCGGAACATGCGCTTGTTTCCCCGCGGCGTAGGTTTCGGTAATCGGTTCGGTCAGCAGGCGCCCGTCCACCACGACCGGGAAACTCGGCGCATCCTTCGCGGCCGCGGCGGCAAGAATCGTTTCCGCCGGCAAAGCGCGCAGGGCAGCCAAATTTGCCGTGCCCAGCGATTCCGTCCAGGTCTGCTCCAGCTTTTCGTGTTCGGCCTGCGCCTCAGGCCCATGCGAGCCGACATTCAATGCTGCTCCGCTCTCGCCGATCGCTTTTTCGAACAACCCCCGCGCTGGGGCCGCAGCCATCAGTGTGCTCACCGCGGAGGAGCCGGCGCTTTCGCCGAAGATCGTCACATCGCCGGGATCGCCGCCAAACTTGGCGATGTTGTCATGAACCCAATGGAGCGCGGCCACCATGTCCATCAGCCCGTAGTTCCCTGCCGCGCCTCCAGCCTCTTTGGCCAGGTCGGGCGTGGCCAGAAAGCCGAAAATACCAAGCCGATAGTTAATCGTGACCAGCACCACCCCTTTGGTCGGCAGAAAGTCTCCGTTGTGCCTCGGCTCCGACGCGCCACCTCCCTCATATCCGCCGCCGTGAATCCAGAACATCACCGGCAGCTTACTCACGGGCTTTGCATCCGCGGGCGCAAACACATTCAGGTACAGGCAATCCTCACTGGGTCCGCTGTCCTGGAAGATCATGTCCGCAAACACGACGTTTTGAGCGCAACGTGAGCCGTAGTGGGCAGCATCGCGCACGCCTTTCCATTTTGCCGGCGGCTCCGGCGCGCGCCAGCGCAGGTCACCGACAGGCGGCGCAGCATAAGGCAGACCCAGGAACGCCCTCACCTTGCCATCGTTGATCGTTTTGCCGTGAACTTTACCCTGCAGAGTCTTGACAGCGAGCGAGTCGGCGCGGACAGGCAAAGAAAATCCCAAAACGTTTGCAACCATCGCTGCAGAGCAGACAATTCCAATTCTCATGCGCACGAAGAAATCCCCCCGCGCAAAACGATAGCAGGTTGGATGCGAAAGACCGCAATCGGCGATTACACGATCTCTGTCGCCAGCAGATCGGCCATGGTCTCGCGCCTGCGGATCAGCCGCGCCTTCGCGCCTTCCACCAGCACCTCAGCGGCGCGCGGCCGCGAATTGTAGTTCGAGCTTTGCACCATGCCGTAGGCGCCGGCGTCGAGCAGCGCAACCAGGTCGCCGGGCTCAACCGGCGCAAGCTTGCGGTCGCGCGCAAAAAAGTCGCCGGACTCACATACCGGCCCGACCACGTCGACAACCATCGCCCTCCCTACCCTCGGCTGCACGGGAACAATCTCGTGGTGCGCCTGGTAAAGCGCGGGGCGGATCAAATCGTTCATGGCGGCGTCGGTAATCACAAAAGTCTTGTTGCCATTGCGCTTTACGTAGAGCACGCGCGTCAGCAGCGCGCCCGCCTGCGCCACCAAAAATCGCCCCGGCTCAATCAGCAGCCGGCCGTCAAATTCTCCCAGCGCGCGGTTCAGTGCCTCCGCGTACTCCTCCACCTTCCCCGTCGCGTCAAACGCGCCGTCGTGGTAGTCGATGCCGAGGCCGCCTCCCGCATCAATTGCCTTGAGCGCAATGCCGTCTTCCCTCAGTTGCATCGCCAGCTTGCTCACCCGCACAATCGCCGCGGCAAAAGGATCCGCAGACCGGATCTGCGACCCGATGTGAACGCTCACTCCGTACGCCTCGAGCCAACGATCCTTCGCCGCGTTCCTGTAAATCGCGCGTGCGCGCCTGATTTCAATTCCGAATTTGTGCTCGCGCAAGCCGGTAGAAATATACGGATGTGTATCCGCAAAAACGTCGGGGTTCACGCGCAGCGCAAACCGCGCGCGGACCTTGAGCTTGCCTGCCCGCGCCGCCAGCAGCTTAAGCTCGGCCTCGCTCTCCACGTTGAATGCGAGGATTCCCGCCCTCAGCCCTGCGTCAATCTCCGCTTCCGTCTTGCCCACCCCGGAAAAAACCGTGCGCCCGGCAGCTTCCGGCGCCGCCGCCAGCACGCGCTCGAGCTCGCCCCCTGACACGATGTCGAATCCCGCGCCGCGCTTCGCCAGCAGCTTCAGAAGCGCCAGCGCGGAGTTGGCTTTCACCGCATAGCAAACCAGATGATCCCGACCCGCGAGCGCCTGCTGAAACATCGCCAGCCGCTCGGCAATTTGATCGCCCGAGTAAACATAAAGAGGCGTGCCAAACCGCGCGGCCAACGATTCCAGCGTCACGCCGCCGCAATGGAGCGCACCGCCAGGCTGCGGACGATAGAACGGGCGCGAAATTTGTAGACCGGATTCAGCCATAAATCAAGTCCGAGACCAGAAGAATACATTGAGCGTACAGCATCGAGCGCACAGGAATGAAGACCGGTGCGCGCAAGAGTAAAATGAGTGCGAATCCCAATGACCGCGAACGACGACCAATTGCAAGACGCGAGTGACAGCAATGCGGTCGTGCGAATTCGCGCGAATGCAGAATCCGTAGTCCACGCCTTGGCATCGCAAACTCAGTTTGAATTCGGCTTTGACAGCCGCTCCGTGGAGTGGTTAGACGGCTATATCAACCGGATGAGGTCGAATACCTGGAGTGACAACGAACTCGGTCAGCTTGTCTCAAATCTTGGCTCATATCTCGGCGAAGCGATGATCGGTGCAGTCGGAGGCGAGTGGGCGCAGGACGAGCACGGCTGGCACATCCGATGGGACGAACGCAACCGTGCTTATCCCTTCGCAAAGGTTGCCAAACAATTCGAGAACGGCCCGGAGGATTCGATCTACAGCTTTTACTCGGTGACCCGCGTCTTGCGAAGGTCCTGATGCGCCCGCGCGGCCACGCACATGCCTCCCCATTACAATATCTGTGTGACTCAGTTGCCCCCAATTGATATCGTCGATGTCGTCGGCGTCGGCCTCAACGCCACGGACACCCTGATCCCGCTTGACAATTTCCCCGAGCCCGGCTCCAAAGTCCAGTATTCCAGTCGCTCAGTTCAGCCCGGCGGCCAGGTCGCGACCACAGTTGTTGCCTGCCAGACCTGGGGCCTGCGCACCCGCTACGTGGGCAAGCTCGGAGATGACGATGCGGCGCGCCTGCACAAGGAAGCCTTTCGACGCCTCGGCGCAGAAGCACAAATCGTCACCGTCCCCGGCGCCGCCAGCCTGCACAACGTCATCCTCATCGACGCCGCCGGCGAGCGCACCGTCATCTGCCAGCGCAACGAGCAAATGGTTCTTCAGCCCTCGGACCTTCGCCGCGAATGGATCGTAAATGCCCGCGTCCTGCACGTGGATGGTCGCGACACCGCCGCGGCCACGCAAGCTGCAAGCTGGGCCCGCGCCGCCGGAATTCCCGTCGTAGCCGACCTCGATGACATCTATCCCGGCATCGAAGAGCTTGTCGCCAACATCGACTATCTGATCGTGAGCGAAGATTTCTCCTGTCGCTTGATGCAGGAGTCGAATCTCGAGCGCGCGCTGCGCCGCATGCAATCGCGCTACGGATGCCGCTTGAGCGCGGCAACCCTCGGTGAAAACGGCGTGCTCGCCTGGGATGGCAAACAGTTGATCCACAGCGCCGCCTATCGCGTGCCCGTGGTCGACACCACCGGCGCCGGCGACATCTTCCGCGCCGGATTCATCTTCGGCTTGTTGCGCGATTGGCCGCTCGACCGCCAACTCGATTTCTCCTGCGCCGCCGCCGCCATGAACTGCATGGCCCAAGGCGCGCGCGGCGGCATTCAGCCCGTCGACGCCATCGAGAACCTGATGGCCACAGTGGCGCGCTATGAGAGCGAATTCGGCGTGCAGGCACTGGATTAAGCAGTTCCCTGCGCATTTGAAACTCTCGCGGGCTTTTTACTATCCATTAAAATGAAAGCAGCGGTCAATGTGTCCCGCATGAATCTGAGGACCTTCAAGCCCGCATAGCACCACGGAGCGATTTCAATGGCACTGTTCAAAACAGCAAACCCTGCCCTCGGACAAAACACCTTCAGCGACTTTCAGCAGAGCCAGTACGGCGGCAACCTGGTCGACGCCGCGCAGCGCATGACGCTCAGCGGGACCATCAACAAAACCGGCATTCTGCTTCTGTGCGCCGTGGCCACCGCGGCCTGGACGTGGAACTCGTTCATGCAGACGCACGACCTGAGCGTCGCCGGACCCGCAATCTTGATCGGCGTCATCGGCGGCCTCATATTTGGCTTGATCACGTCCTTCAAGAGGCAATGGTCGCCGGTCACCGCGCCCATCTATGCCCTGCTCGAGGGCCTCGTGCTGGGCGGCATCTCCGCAATTTTCGAATTGCGTTATCCCGGCATCGCGATGGAGGCCGTGGCTCTCACCTTCGGCACCCTCTTCGTGCTGCTGATTGCCTACAAATCCGGCCTCATCAAGGTCACAGAGAAGTTTCGCCTCGGCGTGGTCGCGGCCACTGGCGGCATCTTCCTCTTCTACATGGCCCAGATGCTGTTGAGCCTCTTCCACATCTCCTTCTTCAGTTCCGTCTATGGCAATGGCATCGTCGGCATCGGATTCAGCCTCATCGTCGTCGCCGTCGCCGCGCTCAACCTGGTCCTCGACTTCGACTTTGTCGAGCAGGGCGTCGCTTACGGCGCGCCAAAGTACATGGAGTGGTACGCCGCATTCGGAATCATCGTCACGCTGGTTTGGCTCTATCTTGAGATCCTGCGCCTGCTCGCAAAGATGCGCAGCCGCTAGCTGGCAGCCAACAGGGAGTAGCCAGTAGCCATCAGGCTCCAGGTTCGCAGCGCCCCCGTTTCCCTACTGGCTACCCGCCATTCGCTATTGGCTATTTGCTTGGCTACTGGCTATTCACTACTGGCTGCTTCCCTGCGGCGAAATCAGCATAAACGTCGCGGTTCCCGCGGTGCTCCGCTTGTGCAGCGTGCCGCGCGGGATCACCAGCATATCGCCCTTCTGGAGCGTCAGGGTCGTCGCGCCCTCCGCGTCCGGCGCATGCCACTCGCCCGGACCCATGCTGTGCGCGCCCTTGGGCGTCCCGCCCACTTCGTACACGGTCGATCCATCCAGAACCTGGAAAATGTGGTCGCGCCCCTCGTGCCACTCAAATTCTTTCGCGCTCTTCGCCGTCTCCACTGTCAGCACAACGGTAAAGTTCTTCCCCTGCACAAGATTGTTGTTGCCCGGGCTGGCCACGAGCGCCTTCGCGTCGTCCTGAATCTCCTGCGCGCGGAACAACTGGAAACCCACCGGGCCTGCGCTGGCCGCGGCCTGTCCACTCGCCGTTGGAGCGAAAAACGACGAATTCGCCAGCGTGATTCCCGCGGCGGCTGCCAGTGGAGCGGCGCGCAGAAACTCGCGCCGGCCAGAATTCTTGGGGACAACATTCTTCATTGGATCTCTCCTGAAGCCGTGATCGATTTTGATCGACTTCGTGCCGAATTCTATCAGCAAAATGTTCGTTCGCGCCGCAACGCGCAACGGAAACAGACGGAGGAAGCAGAGGCCGTTCCCTTGGTCCCTTGTTCCCTGCCTTATTCAAACTGCCGCAGCCACGGCGCCACAATCGCGGCCACTCTCTTCGGCTGCTCGTAAGCAGCAAAGTGCCCCGCGCACGGAATCACGTGCAATTCGCATCCGCCGGGAGCTGCGCGAAACGCCTCCATATCCGCTGCCGTAACAGTGGCGTCCTCGGCGCCCGCGATCGCCAGCACCGGCAGGCGAATCGTTGCGACAGTGGGAACCGAATCCGGCCGCGCTGCCAGCCCCGCCTGCACCGCGACCACAGCCTCGGCCGTCAGCCTCATCTGCGCGCGTACTTCGGCCACCACTTCGGGGCGTTCGCGCCGAACCGAAGGCGCAACCATATTCTGCGCCATGCCGTCGAACAGCGCTTCAACGCCGTCCGCCCGCGCCCGCGCAATGGTCTCCACGCGTCTGGCCAGATTTGCCTCGGAATCCGGCTGCGGTTTCGAGCATACAAAGATCATGCCGCGCATGCGCTGCGGCGCCCTCCGCCACAACTCCAGCAGCACGTATCCGCCGATCGAGCATCCGCAGAAAACAGCCTTCGAAATTTTCAG
>JBEKWT010000171.1:0-8713 GCA_049512795.1 Occallatibacter sp. | reverse complement strand
CGAAACGGTGACGCGCCTGCTGAACCAGTTCCGGCGCGACCAGTGGATCACCATCAAGGGGACCAGCCTGACCATCCTGAAGCCGGACCTGCTGGAGCGGTTGACAGCGTAAGCGTCCGGTCCTTCCCGTCCTTCGGATTCTCCCAGGCAAATCCAAGCCCCGCATCAGTTTGGTAGTTTGAATCCATGCCTGAAACGACCTCCCCGCCCAACGAAACCGCACTTGACCTCGAATCTCTCGTTTCCGACGTCATCGCGCAGGCCATGAAAGCGGGTGCCAGTGACGCGGAGGCCGTAGTGCGCGAGGGCGATGAGTTCAGCGTGAATGTGCGCATGGGCGAGGTGGAAACGCTGAAGGAATCGGGCTCGCGCGGGCTTGGGTTGCGGGTGTTTCTCGGCAAGCGATCCGGCTCGGCTTCGACCAGCGACCTCACTGCGGATGGAATTCGGCAGCTTGTCGAGGGGGCGCTGGCGCTGGCAAAAGTCACCGAAGAAGATCCGTTTGCCGGCTTGCCGGATGCGGGCGGATTCGGCTCCGCTGCCGGCGATCTGCAACTTTACTTCGACGACGTGTACTCACTGGATGGAGCGGAGCGCATCGAGTGGGCGCGGCGCACCGAGGCCGCGGCGATGGCTGTCGACCCGCGCATCACCAACTCTGACGGCGGCAGCTTCGACGCTGCCACAGGCCGAAGAGCGTTTGCCAACTCGCGCGGATTCGTAGGCAGCTATCGCACCAGTTACGCGGGAGTTTCCGCGGCGCCGCTGGCCATGGACGCCAATGGCAAGATGCAGCGCGATGGCTGGTGGTCGAGCGCGCGGCGTCTCAATCTTCTCGAATCTCCTGAAGCTGTTGGCGCCGAAGCGGCGCGCCGCACGCTGCGGCGCCTGGGTGCGCGACGCGTGCCTACCCAGCGCGTGCCGATTGTTTTTGCTCCCGAAACGGCGCGATCGCTCGTCGGCTCAGTCTTTGAGGCCGCATCCGGCGACGCCATCTGGCGTAGCGCGTCCTTCCTCGCGGGAAAGCTCGGCGAGACGATTGGCGCAGAGAACCTGACCATCGTGGACGACAACACGATGCTGCTGCCCTCGGGCGTTGGGGGCTTTGGATCCTCGCCTTTCGACGATGAGGGCTTGCCTTCGCAGCGTACCGTTGTCGTCGAGCGTGGAATCCTGCGCAATTACCTGCTGAACACCTACACCGCGCGTAAGCTGGGCATGAAGTCTACGCACAATGCCGCGCGAGGATTGGCCGGCGCTCCGGGAATCGGTTGCGGCAACCTCTTCCTTGAACCGGGAAATCTGACTGCCGAGGACATCATCGGAGAGGTGCGCGCGGGGCTCTACGTGACCAGCCTGATGGGCTTCGGCACAAATCTCGTCACCGGCGACTACTCGCGCGGCGCGACGGGCCTGTGGATCGAGAACGGCCGGTTCACGCATGCCGTGGAAGAAGTGACGATCGCCGGCAACCTGGCCGAGATGCTGCGCAACGTGACGGCCATCGGCAATGACCTGGTCTTTCGCGGATCGGTGGTCTCGCCGACCATTCGCGTCGACGGCATGACAATCGCCGGGGCGTGAGCGCCGGCGGAGTGCACCGATCTCAGGCGGAGCGGAGCGTCAGGAGCGCAATCTCCGGCGGACAGTTGAAGCGGACGGGCACGCCAACGGTGCCCAAACCGCGATTCACGTAGAGCTGCAGACTCCCAAAACGAAACCAGCCCTTGACATATTTGCGGCCCAGTGGCGGAAGAATTAGAGGGCCGATCAGTGGCGCACGGATCTGGCCGCCGTGTGTGTGGCCGGCGAGCACGAGGGAGACCGCGTGGCCCGCTGGACTCGTCAAAAGATCGTCGACATAGTCGGGTGCGTGGCAAAGCAGCACGATGGGTTCATGCGGCAGACTGCGGATGGATGCGGGTACCGCCAGCTCGGGGTCGGGCGTGCCCACGAAGGGATCGTCAAGCCCGGCAAGCCAGAATCTTGCGCCCGCGCGTTCGATGGGCAAGTGATCGTTGATCAGTACGGTGATGCCATTCGCGGTGAGCGCAGCGATGATGTCCTGCGGGCCAATCAACACATCGTGATTACCGAGAACGGCATAACGGCGGGGACACGCGAGTCTTCTGGGCAGAATCCCGTGGGTCACAAAATCGCCGGTTAGAAAGACCACGTCGGGGTTCAGGCGGTTGACGTCGCGTACAGCGTCGCTCAGAAAGAACGGCTCAGTGTATTCGTCCAGATGGATGTCGCTGAGTTGTGCGATGCGGAATCCGTCGAATGCCTGAGGAAGGCCGGGGATGAACACGTCGCGGTGTGTGATCTCGATCCAATGCCGCTCGATCTCGCCGCCATAGAGCGCCGAGCCGCCAGCAACGAGCGAACCGCCAACCAGGAAGCGTCGGCGCGTCATTGGCGCCGTTAAGAGTGTGCGAGACACTGCCATAGTTCATGGTAACGAAGCTCGGCGGGTGCAACCGCGTTCGCGCTGCCGAGTGGCTGCGCCTGCCAGTTACCGCGGCGATCAGGCGGCGGCCGTCGGTTGCGCAGGAACGCCGGCGAAATACTCGGCCACTTCGCGCCAGTTGTTCACGCGAACGATTCCGGTTGCGGCAAGGTTGTGCGGCGCGGTGTAAAGCAGTCCCTGGCCCTCGAAGCGGGCGAGATTTCTGGGCTGGTCGTCGATCAGGAAGTCGGCGCGCAGGATGCTCTTGTTGCCGCAGAAGACGTAATGTGTCGCCGGAATGAAGGGGAAGTGGCGCTGCAACCAGTTGTACTTGGGGCCGAGCGAGTTGGGCACGGCCATGGCCTGCGTGGCGATGAAGATCTCGAAGCGCGTGGAAAGATCTTCGAGCACCGGCTGCGCATCGGGTATCACAGCCAGAACCTCGAAAAAATCTTCCGCATCGAGAAACGCACGCAACTGGGCCTGGCGATCGAGCGGCGTGATCTCCCAAAGGCCTTTGCCGGCGAGGTCTTCCGTCGTGACGTATTCGTCGAAGGTCTGGTTGTAGCGGCGCAGGTGCTCGGCGAGGGTGTCTGCCATCACTTCATCCATGTCGACACAGATGCGCTGCACGATCGTGCTCCTGGAGAGTGTATTCAAGAAAAGGGTAGCAGGCGCGGAACGGGATTCAGTGGCTTGGGCGGTAGAAGAATTCCGTCGAGCAGAGGCTGTTACGCGCCCGCCTGTCGGGGCTTGCGCGGGGCGCGGCCGGCGCCGGGGATCAGCTCCGGTTGCGGCGCTTTAGGTGCAGGCGCAAATGCAGGATCCCAGTAAAGGAGGCGGCTGCAACTGTCGCAACTGAGCAGTTCGCCCTCGCGGAGCTGGTTCCAGACTTGCGGGCGCACCCCCATACTGCAGCCAGTGCATTGCTGATTCTCAGCGCGGGCGATGCCGGTGCCGCGACCGGAAGCGATGCGGTCAAAGCGCGCCAGCAAATCGGAATCGAGGGCTGCGCGCACTCGCTCGCGCTCCGCGTCCAGGCCGGCCAGCTCCGACGCCATTGCCTGCTGGCGGGCGGCAACGCTCGTGCGAACCGCGTCTACCCCGGCGGCAAGCTGTTCCACCTGGGCGCGCGTCTCGGCCAGCGCGGCCTCGTGCGCCTCGGTGCGCTCCAGGCTCGCGTACTCGTCAGCTTCCAGGCGGTCGCCCTCTGAAGTCGCGAATTGAATCTCGTGCTCAATGGCGGCGGCTTGCTCGGGTGTCGTGACTGAGTCGACCTGGACGCGGAACCGCGCGGCCTTCTGGCGATGCGCATCGATATCCCGTTCCAGGCGGGTACGCGTCGAGTCTTCTCGGGCCAGCGCGGCAGATAAATCGGCGGACTGCCGCTGGACGGCGGCCAGCGCAGCCGTAGCCTGGGCAATCTCGGCCGGCAGTGCGCGCATCTGTTGGTTCAGGCGAGCCCGGTTCAATTCGATCGCCTGGAGCTTTACGAGGTTTTCAATCAGCGCTTGCATCCGTGAGAAGAAGTCTACGGCATGGAGGCGAAAGACACCAAGTGAACGAAGGCGGCGGCCACTGCGGCAACTGTGATGCGTTCCTTCAAACGAGACCGAACGTTTCTCCCGATGCGATTTCGGTCGCGACTCGCATCAAACCGGGTAGCGGGCTGCGATTCCACCGTGAAGCGCTGCCTGCGAAAATGGTCGCAGACCGAGAACGGTCGCAATTGAGGATGAGCGGTGGCAACGAGGCGAGCGCGAAAACGGCACAAGCGCGGATGGTTGAAGTGGGCCGCTGGGGCAGTTCTGCTCGTGTTTCTTCTGCTCGGCGTAGCGATCTCCATTCTGTTGCACCGGGCCGAGCCCATGCTGCGCGCTGCAATCGTCGAAAAACTCGAGGAGCACTTTCACGCTCGCGTTGAGCTCGACAGCTTTCATGTCTCGCTCATCAACGGGCTTTGGGCCGAAGGCAAGGGGCTGCGCATCTGGCCTCCGATCGATGTGGCGGGAGTTGCCGTTCCGGGCCCGAATGGCACTGACGTAACAAAGCCTCTCATCACGCTGGATGAATTCCGCTTTCATGCGCCCCTGCGTTACAAGGCGGGCGAGCCGATTAGAATTGCCGTCGTCGAGTTGATTGGCCTCGACGTAGACGTGCCGCCCAAGCCGCACTTCACGCACCCGGCGGCGCCAACGAGTGGCGCTACGCCCGACGACAGCCGCGTGCCCATGCTGCGCTTCGAGATCGAAAGCATGGAATGCAAGCGCGCGCACCTGACGCTGGAGACAAGCAAACCGGGAAAGCTGCCGCTGGAGTTCGACGTTGCGCGCATAAAACTGAGCCACGTGAGTGTGGGCGGTTCAATGCAATTCGATGCGCAGTTGACTAACCCGCGGCCGGCAGGAATTATCGTTACCTCCGGCAACATGGGGCCGTGGGTGGTGGAGGATCCGGGAGAGACTCCGGTGATGGGCAACTATCGCTTCGAGAATGCTGACCTCGGTGTCTTCAAAGGGATTGCGGGCATTCTCAACTCCACCGGCAAGTACCAGGGCGCGCTGCGCAATCTAACAGTGGACGGGCAGGCCGATGTTCCGGATTTCAGGCTGACGCACTTCGGCACTTCAGTGCCGCTCGAAACGCAGTTTCATGCTACGGTGGACGGCACAAATGGCGATACGTGGCTGCAGCCGGTGCATGCACGGCTGGGCGGGTCGCACTTTATCACCGAGGGAAAGATCGTGCACCTTCCGCCAGAGCCTTTGCCCAACGGAGCGGAGCGGCCCGGCGGGCACGAAATCACGCTCAACGTGATTGTGGACGGCGGCCGGATGGAGGACTTTTTGCGCCTGGTGAGCAAGAGCGGGACGCCGCTGATGACCGGCGAGCTGACGCTGAGAACGACGCTTGAGATCCCGCCGGGAACGGAGCCGGTGGACGAAAAGATGAAACTGAATGGGACCTTCAACCTTGTAGACGCGGCATTCACGAGCGCAAAGCTTCAGAATGGCGTGGGCCAGCTGAGCTTGCGCGGGCAAGGCCAGCCGATGGAAGCGAAAAACGCTGCAGACAAGGTGCGCTCCGCGATCGAAAGCAAGTTCACAATAGTCGGCGGAGTGATTACGCTGCCCAATCTCAAGTACACTGTGCCCGGAGCAGAGATCGACTTGGCGGGCAAGTATGGCCTGGAAGGCAGTACCCTCAATTTCACGGGCACAGCCAGAACTGACGCGACGGTTTCGGAGATGGTGGGTGGCTGGAAGGGATTGCTGCTGAAGCCGGCCGACAGAATCTTCAGAAGAGATGGAGCGGGGACGGAGGTTCCCATCCATATCGATGGCACTGAACAGGATCCGCACTTTGGAATCGACTTCCACCGCATCGGGCACACAGCCCCGCAGATTCCCGGTCAGTCTCAGTAAGGGCGCAATCATACTGCACCGCACAGCAAGAGCGAGGAAACCGCCATGTTCGAAAAGAGTCGAATGTTGAGTGCGATTGCGAAATGTGCCGCCGGCTTCGTGCTGGTGGCCGCGTCGATCGCCACAGGAGGGCAATCAGGGCCAGTGCAAAAGACGAGTACTGCGCAGAGCGCGGAGCAGGCGAAAGAATTGAACTGGTGGAAGAACGCTGTGATCTACGAGGTGTACCCGCGCAGCTTTCAGGACACGAATGGCGACGGGATCGGCGATCTGGACGGGATCACGAAGAGGCTCGACTACCTTAGTGCGCTGGGCGTCGACGCAATCTGGCTGACGCCGGTGTACCCGTCGCCGCAAGTGGACTTCGGTTACGACATTTCCAATTACGAGGACATCGATCCGCAGTACGGCACGCTTGCTGATTTCGACCGCCTGGTGTCCGAGGCAAACAAGCGCCACATCCGGGTGCTGATGGACATGGTGATGAACCACACGTCGGATCAGCACGAGTGGTTCCTTCAGTCGCGGTCGTCGCGCGACAACCCCTATCGCGACTGGTATTGCTGGCACGACCCTTCGGCAAGCTCAGGGCAGGCTCCAGGCCAAACCGCAACCGATAAGGGAGCGCCGCCGAACAACTGGCAGTCGCTCTTCGGCCACTCAGCCTGGCAATGGGATGAAAAGACACGGCAGTACTACTACCACAAGTTCTACGTCCAGCAACCGGACCTGAACTGGCACAACCCCGCCGTGCACGAAGCCTTCAAGGAGATCATCGCCTTCTGGCTCAAGCGCGGCGTGGGAGGGTTTCGCTTCGACGCAATTACGACGCTCTTCGAGGATCCGAGCCTGGCCGATGAGGGGGTGCGGCTCGGCAAAGACGGCAAGCCGGTGATGAACGCATTCGGCGATCCGCAGCTCGACGGTTCGAAGACAGACAACCAGCCTGGCCTGCACGAAGTGATGCAGGAGATGCGCGCGGAAGCAGACAAGTTTGATTTGAGCGAGTTTCCCGGCACGCGCGTGCTTATCGGCGAAACGTATCTGCCCAACATCGGCGAGCTGAAGAAGATGTACGGCACGCCGGACAAGCCGGAGTTTCACCTGCCGATGGACACGCAGGTGGGCATGATCAACAAGCTGGACGTGACGGCGTTCCGGCAAAAGCTGATCGACGCGGAAACGCATCTTGGCGCGCACATTCCTCTGCTGCTCTTCGACAATCACGACAACCCGCGGATCGACGCGCGCTACGGCGACGGCGTACACGACGTGGACATTCAGCGCGTGATCGCGACGATTTTGCTGGCCAGCCGCGGCGCGGCCCTGGTCTACTACGGCGACGAGATCGGAATGAAGACGACGCCGCCCACGCGCAAGCAGGACGTGAAGGACCCGATCGGAATCACCGGTTGGCCGAAGGAGAAGGGCCGCGATGGCGAGCGCACTCCAATGCAGTGGGACGGAACCGCAAATGCCGGATTCACCACTGGCGCGCCGTGGCTGCCCGTGCCATCGAGCGCGGACGCAATCAACGTGCAGGCCGAATCGAGCGATCCCAATTCGCTGCTCGCCTGGTACCAGGAGCTTATCCGGCTCAAGAAGACCGTCCCGGCCTTCGAGAGCGGCGCGAATATCATGCTCGACCCGGAAAACACAAAGGTGCTGAGCTGGATGCGTCAGGCTGCTGGTGCGCACCAGGTCGTTGTGTGCGTCAATTTCACAGCCGACACGGTGACAACCGATCTGACCCTGGGCGAAGCCGGAATGCGGGCAAGGGAATTGAAAACCCTGCTGAAGACACCCGGCGGACCGGACACTGTTGCGATCAATCGTATTGTGCTGGGGCCGTACGGCGTTTATATCGGCGAAGTGGAGTGACGGGCCATTCTATTCCACCACCCCGCAGCACAAAGTTCATCGACCGCGCGTAAACTGGTGGCGGATTCCTACCGCCATCAATCGCCCACCAATCAAAGGACCGGCGATGAACGATCTGCCGAAATACGATTCCACTGATAAGCGCCGAGAGTATCGCGATGCTCGCTTCGCCATGCTGTTGTCGTTCGTCGTGGGCGTGCTCATGCTTGCCGGGAAGATGACCGCTTACCTCTACACGGATTCTTCTGCGATTTTTTCTGACGCCGCGGAATCGGTCGTGCATGTGGTGGCTGTGGCTTTCGCCGTTTTCAGCTTGTGGCTGAGCGCGCGGCCTGCTGTCGCGCATTTTCACTACGGCTACGAACGGATCACATTCTTCTCCGCGGGCTTTGAGGGCGCGATGATCGTGCTCGCCGCGGGAAGCATTGTTTACACCACGACGGAGAAATGGAAGAGCGGCCTGGCGCTGGAGCACCTGGGCCGCGGGGTCATCCTCATCGTCGCAGCCGGCGTGCTGAACGCTGTTTTGGGGTGGTATCTGCTGCGCATCGGCCGGCGGAATCATTCGCTGATCCTGGAGGCCGACGGAAAGCACGTGCTGGCCGACAGTTGGACCAGTTTTGGTGTCGTTGGCGGCCTGGCATTGGTGATGATGACGGGATGGAAGCCCTTCGATCCGCTGGTTGCTTATGCCGTGGCGGCAAACATTCTGTGGACGGGCGGTCGCTTGCTTTGGCGATCCTTCAAAGGGCTGCTCGACTATTCGGACCCCAAGGTCGGTCACATGATTCGCGCGCGCCTCGACGCGCTTTGCCTCGAACTCGGCATCGAATACCACGGCGTGCGCTTCCGGACCACGGGCTATCGGCAAATCATTGAAGTTCACCTTTTGTTTCCGGACAAGATGAAGTTGGGCGAGGCTCATCGGCTTGCAACTCAGGTGGAAGAGCAGCTTGCT
>JBEKWT010000170.1:0-6652 GCA_049512795.1 Occallatibacter sp. | reverse complement strand
CAGCGAGAACACACCGCTCCAAGCTGACATTGACCTGCACTAACTGCGCGTTTGCACCAGTCTCAATCTGAACCGGAGATCAATCGACCCATGTTGAAACGTCGCTTCTTTCTTGCCGCTCTCGTCCTTGCTGTGCCAGCATCGTCTCTTGCTCAGTCCGCGCCGCATCCGCAGTGGGTGGGCACATGGGCCACTGCTCCCATGTTGGCCGATGGCGGCTTCAACGTCCGCCCGTTCAGCGGCACTACGCTGCGCGAGATCGTCCACATTTCGGCTGGCGGGGCCGAGATCCGCGTTCGCTTTACAAATGTTTATGGGACCGATCCGCTCACCATCAGCGACGCGCACGTGGCATTGAGCGCCGGCAGCGCGGCCATTCAGCCCGGCCTCGATCACGCCATTACTTTCGGCGGAGCGACCTCGGTGAACATTCCGCCCGGCGCCGAGCTCTTCTCCGATCCGATCGCGCTCGCGGTCAAGCCGCTCTCCGATCTTGCAGTCAGCTTCTTTTTGCCATCGCAGGTGATGCGCGCCGAAACCTACCACTCCTTCGCGGCCCAGGATAACTTCATCGCCAGCGGCGACATGTCCACCGCGCCCGATTTGCCCGATGCGACGAAGATCTTTTCCTGGTACTTCCTCGACGGCATCGATGTGCAGTCTGTCGACGATTCGAGGGCCATCGTCACTCTCGGCGACTCGATCACCGACGGCGCGCTATCCACTCACAACGCCAATCACCGCTGGCCGGATCTTCTGGCGGCGCGGCTCCAGGCCGATCCAAACCTCAAGGACGTTTCTGTCCTGAACGCCGGAATCGGCGGCAACCGCGTGCTGAATGAAGTTACCGGCCCCAGCGCGCTCTCGCGCCTCGATCGCGACGTGCTCTCACAGAGTGGCGTCCGCTATGTCATCGTGCTCGAAAGCATTAACGACATCGGCCGGCTGGCGCACCTCGCAACCCCCTATGACGACATCACC
The DNA here is from genome assembly GCA_049512795.1 of Occallatibacter sp. Classification (GTDB taxonomy): domain Bacteria; phylum Acidobacteriota; class Terriglobia; order Terriglobales; family Acidobacteriaceae; genus Telmatobacter. The sequence goes on along the minus strand of JBEKWT010000170.1, from coordinate 5,671 downwards.
GCACAGCAGTTGGAGATGGCGCTCAAGCAAATCGCCGACGCCGCGCACGAGCACGGCATCAAGGCTATCGGCGCAACGCTGACGCCGTACGGCGGCGCGGGCTACTACTCCGACAAAGGCGAGCAGATCAGGGAAGCCGTGAACGATTGGATTCGCAATAGCGGCACGTTCGACGGCGTCGCCGATTTCGACAAGGCGACCCAGGATCCGGCGAATCCAACCCACTTCAATCCGGCTTACGACTCAGGCGACCACCTGCACCCGAAAGACGACGGCTACAAGGCGATGGCCGGCGCAATCGACCTCTCGCTCTTCGCGAAGTAAGAGACTGCTGCAACATTTAGTTCCGCAGCCCACGCAGCGCCGGATAGAGCTTTCTCCATCGCGCGTAGCCGGTCTTGTACGCTTCCACATCCTTCGCGTCCGGCTCAATTCGCTGCGCCACATGGACCGCCTGCGCGCAGGCCTCGTCAAGATTCTTCCAGTGTCCCGCGCCCACGCCTGCCATCAGCGCGCAGCCAAACGCGCCGCCTTCCTCGGCCACCAGAATCTCTACCGCTTGGCCGTAAATTCCTGCCTGAATCTTCCGCCACAGCGCTCCGCGCGCTCCACCGCCGCCGAGTCGAATGCCGGTGACGGGAATTCCCAGCTCGCGGAAGAGCGTAAACGTGTCTTGCAGCGAGTAGGCGACGCCCTCCTGCACGGCGCGGACAAAATGCGCCCCGGTGTGCTGCACACCGATGCCCGCAAATGCCGCTCGGACTTCAGGATCGAGATGCGGCGTGCGCTCGCCTAGCAGATACGGCGCCCACTCCAAGCCCTCGCAACCTACTGGAACCTTCTCCGCGCCATCGCTCAGCGCGTCGTAGCTCTGCCCTGTAAAGAACGCCCCGCGCAGCCAGTTCAGGCTCAACCCCGCGCTCTGCGTCACTCCCATCACGTGCCACAGACCCGGCACAGCGTGGCAGAATGTGTGCAGGCGTCCCTTCGGGTCTTTTGTCGGCGCCGCTGTCGCAGCGAAAACGACTCCGGATGTCCCGATGGTCGCCGAAACGCTTCCCGGCTGCAGAATTCCCATACCCACCGCGCCAGCGCCCTGGTCGCCCGCGCCCGCCGCTACTGGAGTGCCCGCCGTCAATCCCGTCAGCCCCGCGGCCTTTTCACCGATCCGCGCGCAAATCTCCGGCGACTCGTACAGCTTGGGCAGCCAGCTCATGTCGATCCCCGCCACCTCCGCCACCTCGCGCGACCAGCGCCGGTGCGTCACGTCGAGCAGCAGTGTTCCGCTCGCCTCCTGTACGTCGATGGCGAACTCGCCCGTCAGCCGGTAGCGCACGTAATCTTTGGGGCACATCACGTGGCGGATCTTGGCAAAGATCTCCGGCTGGTGCGTCTTGACCCACAGCAGCTTAGTCAGCGTGAAGTTAGGCAGCGCGGGATTGCAGGTCAACTCGATCAGCCGCTCGTAGCCGATCTTTTCCGTCAGCCAGTCGCACTCGGGTTGCGTTCGCGTGTCGCACCAGATGAGCGCCGGGCGCAGCACCGCGCCAGCTTCGTCAAGCATCACCGCGCCATGCATCTGCCCGGTTAGCGCAATCGCCGTAATCGGCTCACGCGGCTCCGGCGTCGCCGCCAGCGCTCCTCGAATCGCGTCCTGTGCCGCGCGCCACCAGTCCTCTGGATCCTGCTCCGCCCATCCCGGATGCTCCGCGCGAAACGGAGCGTGTTCGCTCGACGCCGATCCCATCAGCTTCCCCGCGGCGTCGACAACCAGCGCCCGTGTTCCACCCGTACCGACATCTATGCCGAGGAACCACATCGCTATTCACTCCTTGCATAAATCGCTTTTCTCTGGCGCCCGCAGCATAGCAGCTTGAGCGGAGCTGAGAAAAGCCGAGCGGATCGTGATTGCCGATGGTGAGCTTTCGTTTGATAGCTTTCAGGCCACTACGCAACCCGCGCTAGTTCACGCTGGGCGTAGCCGCGGCGGCGGAAACCTGCGTTGCATCGAGCGTGAGCGGGCTATCGAGAATCATCTGGAACTGCCAGCCCGCGTCGTAGAGCAAGAAATCCGTATTACTCACACTGTGATGTGCCAAGACAAGCATCAGGACGACGAGGGCGGCAAAACCTCCCCCAATGGCTCCGCCCACGACGGCGGGGTTGGGGCCTACCCGCGGAAGTGTCGGCAACTGCGTCTGCTGCCCTTCGCCCATGGCAAAGCGTGACCCCGGCAGCCGCAGCGGCGCGAGCTCCGCCACTTCGTTGGCCGGGAGGCTACTGTCGAGTGGCAGCACCAACGCCTGTGTGTTTTCGCCATTCAACGCCACTGAATAGCCATTGGAAAACACGAGACGCGTGAAGTGGACGCGAAACGACGGCTGCTGGCCCGCCTTGGGGCGCGCCGTCACCTGCAGGACATCGCCGTCCACGAAAGTCCCGGCGGGGATGGCGAGCTCGGTCCCGATGGTCACTGGAAAAGCGACCACCGCGCGCACCGTGTCTCCGGCTTTTGTCGACTTGCTTTTGACGGCGCTCATTAGCGTGAGCTGGACAGCCGTTCCTGTGGGCACGATGATAACCTGCGCCGACGGTGCTGGCGCAATCTGACCGGCAGACGCCGGCGCGGCTTGCGACGGGGGAGCCTGAGAGGTTTGCGACGGAGGCGGCGCAACCTGCGGCGCGGGAATCGGAGTTTGAGCCATCGTAAGAGAAGCAATCATGAGTGCGGCAACGGATTGGACGAACATGGAACACCCTTCCTTCCTGGGCGTTACTTAAAGAATGTGCCGGGTTAACGAGCCGCCACCGGCTGAGAGCTTTGCGTTGGTTGATTGTTGACGGGAGTCGACGAAATCACGAGCGGCTTGGCCGGGCAAGTGTATCCGGGGTCATCCGGCGTTCCCGGCGAGCCGGGGATTACCGTGTCAGGAGTCGCCGGAGTTCCAGGAATGACAGTGTCAGGCATTCCAGGTCCTCCGGGGATCGTGATGTCAGGCGTGCCGGGACTTCCGGGAATCACAGTGTCCGGCGTTCCCGGCGAACCCGGACTACCCGGAATGTTACGGCAGAGAGTGGCCGATTGGAGCTGTCCGGGCTGCGGCAAGCGCGAAAGCGGAATCGACTGAGCAACTTGCTTTGCGTCCAACTGGAGCGGCGCGCCCAGCGTCATTTCGACTTCGGCGCCATTGTCGAGGAGCAGATCGTTCGCCGGCGTTACCTGAATCGTGATCGCAATCAGAGTTTCACCCTGCCCCGGCGGTGTCTCGCCCGGCGCCGGATTAGCCGCCGCCTGCGTCGCACTTGTCGGGCCGGGCAGCTCCACAGTGTAGCCGCTCGCGAAGATGATCTTCGTGAAGAGCACCTGAATCTCGGCGCGATCGAATTTGCGCGTCGGCCGCGTCACGCTCTCAATTGTCCCCTCCACGTAGGTGCCCGCGGGAATCGCCATGCCACCGCCGGCGACGGTCGGAAACGAAGTTTGCGCGTAGACGGTGTCGCCGTCCTTGGCGGACTGCGCCCGCTCGGGACGCGTCACCACCAATTCAATTTTGGTTCCTGCGGGAACCGTGATGGAAGCGGGTGCGCTTGCTGGGGAGGGCTGAGTCAGCGTTGATTGAATCGGGATCGCTGAACCGCTGACCGAAAAACCAAGGAGAGAAACAGAAAGCAACACAGCTTCAAAGCGTCTCACGATACCACCTCCGCGTACTGCGGTATCACTTGCCTGAGATGCAGGCCCCTGAGATTGGTTGTACTCTTTCCCCGAACATCGCGCTCTTAATTCCGCGCGGATCACCGTAAAATCACTCTGAACACGTGTACTTGTGATCGGCGTTACGAGGTGACTGCAATCCGTGCCGAACGAGTTCCAAACCGGGGTCCCCGCGGACAGGTCCACGTCCGTGGGGTGGAAGACTGTTGGTTTCGATCCAGCCGATCCCAAGGCAGCGCTGGCCGAGCTGCCGCAGTCGCCGGCCGTCTTTGCGCTCTACGGCGTTGATTCCCGCGCGGAGCCCTACATTGGCCGCACGCCCAACCTTTGTTCGAGACTTGAACGCCTGCTGCAGCCCTCTCAAAAACATCCACGCCGCCTGCATCTCGCGGGCCTCGTTCGCCGAATCGACTGGAAGCTCACCGGCTCCGAATTCGAATCGCTACTTCTCCAGTTTGAATTAGTCCAAAACCAATACGGCACGAAGGCATTGGAGCGCATGCACCTCCGCCATCCTGCCTTCGTCCGCTTTCTCGGCAGCAACCCTTATCCGCGCGTCACGGTCACGCACCGCCCCAGCCTGCGCGAGGCCGATTGGGCCTACGGGCCGTTCCCGTCGCGCGCCGCCGCCGAACGATTTTCCGAAGAGATGCTCAAATTGTTTCTACTGCGTCGCTGCACCTTCGAACTCGCGCCTGACCCGAGCTATCCCGGCTGCGTCTATTCCGAGATGAAGATGTGTCTCGCGCCGTGCTTCAAAGGCTGCACAGACGAGCGCTATGCAGAAGAGTCGGTGGCCGTGGAAAGATTTCTAGCGACGCGCGGCGAAAGCCGTCTTGTCACGCTCCGCGAGGAGCGCGACCAGGCATCGGCCGATCTCGCGTTTGAGTCCGCAGCCGCGCTCCACGCGCAAGTGCAGCGCGTTGAAGCTGTGCACGCATTGGCCGCCGAGATTGTTCGTCCACTCAGCAAACTTCGCGCCGTGATTCTGCAGGCCTCAGCAAATCCCGATGAAGTCGCCGTCTTTTTGTTTGACAGCGGGCGCTTGTGCGGCCCCGCCGCCTTTTCGACTCTGGGAATGCGAATCCAGAACGAGCAGTCCGGCTCGACGTCGCTGTTCGCGCAGCCGCTGGCGATCGAAGCGACGCCGGAGGCGACAGAGATCAGAGAGCAGAGAGCAGAGAACAGAGGGCAGGGAACAGTCGGCGAGGAAAGCAGCGCAGCGGAGGCAAAGACCGAAGCGCGCGAGTCGCACGTAACCGCCGCGCCCAAGCTCGCACGCAGCGTTCTCGAATCGCGGCTCGAGGCCACACTCGCCGCTCTCGCGCAGAACGCCGCCGCGCCCTCGGCCACCGTCCGCCAAGGCCATCTTGCGCTGCTCAAGCGCTGGTACTACCGCCCGGAAGCAAAGCGCAACGGAGAGATTTTCTTCCCCGACGCGGAAGACCACTGGCCGGTCAAGGCCATCCTTCGCGGGGTGGGCCGCGTGGTGGCAAAAACAATTCTTCCGCCGCCAGAGACTAGATTCAATGGCAAAAGTTGAAACCATTCGATCGATTCTTTCCGGCGGTCATCGTCTCGGCGTGGCCCGCGTTCGCGAGGTAGCCGAGTTGATCCTCGCGCGCCCGCGGAAAGTTCCGCAGCTGGTCGAGTGCCTGTGGGATCCCGATCCCGGCGTGGCCAACCGCGCTGCAGATGCGCTTGAACGAGCCTCGTTTCGCCGGCCTGAGTTGCTTGCACTCTGGAAGGACTCCCTGCTGGGCCTGCTGGCCGAGGCTCGAGAGAATAAGCTCCGCTGGAATCTCGCGCTAATGGTGCCGCGACTGAACCTTTCGAAAACCGAAATCGGCCGAGCCGCGGGCACTCTCCGTACCTATCTCGAAGACAGCAGCTCGATTGTCAAAACCGCTGCCATGCACGGGCTGGCCGGCCTTGCGCTCCAGGATCCATCGCTCA
>JBEKWT010000169.1:0-6712 GCA_049512795.1 Occallatibacter sp. | reverse complement strand
CCGATACCGCCCGCGGTCAGCTCATTGTTGTCGACACCGTCCAGCAGCCAGTCTGTGCTGTTGGGGCGCGAGCCGCCGACCGACAGCGAAAACGATCCGCGCGCGGCCACTTCGCTGTCGGCGCCGGAGGTGAAAAAGCTGCCGGTACTCGTCTCTGCGGTGGCGCCGGCGGTGAGCGTGGCGAGCTGCACGAAATCGCGGCCGTTCAAAGGCAGTTGCGAGACCTCCTGCGAAGTGATGACCTGGCCGAGAGACGGATTGGTTGTCTCGACGGCGACGGCTTCACCGGAAACTGTCACCGTGGTGGTTACGCTGGCAGGCTGGAGCGTGAAATCGAGCTCGCGGGCCTCATCGACCTGGAGGCGCAGGTCTTTCGACTCGGCGCTCTGAAAGCCGGGAGCATCCACTTTGAGGTCGTATGTCCCCACCGGCAGCAACGGAAGCAGATAGTGACCGGCGCTGTCGGTCTTCGTGTCTCGCTCGAGGCCGGTTGCCGGAGAAGTAACGGCGACGTTAGCCGCGGGGATCGCCCCACCGGATTTATCGTCGACATTGCCGGAGAAGCTTCCGGTTGCCTGGCCACGGAGGCTGGGAGCGAACGAAATTGCGAGAACGCAGAGTACGACGAGGAGGAGCGATTTAGAGGGTTTCGTTCTGGCCAATGATTTCATTGAATTCAAACAGTTCGCGCCGAAATGATTTGCGGCGAAACAATTTGCGGCCGTATGGGTGCTTTTCATTGTCATGCCCCTTTCGAATGAGGTTGTGTTTTGCCGGCTGCGCATGGTGCGCGATCGGCCTCCAGAATTTGCAGCATGTTTTTTATTGCATATGGAAAAGCGGTTTCACCGGTCCCGCTGTGGGGAGCAATCGATCACAGGCGGTGATTGATGAGGCACTTGTCTTCTCCCGCGAATTTGGAAGGAATTGCAATAATGCTTGCGAGAACTTGCAATGAACTGCACCGGGAGGACCTTTAGATGATTAGAATGTATGAATTTGCCGGACGAAAGTCAACGAAAGTTTTGCACCGGCGGCCGGCCGGACCGAACAGCCAAACGCGCTGAGTTCAGCAGCCGGGATTCGCAAAGGTCCGGGATACGCCCATCTATAATGAGCGATGGAAAGGCGCGGCTCGCGACAACGAGCGCGCAGAGGTCAACGGAGATCATGGGAGATTTAGGGGGCAGGATTGCGCTGGTGACAGGCGGAGCGCAGGGAATTGGGCGCGCGATTGCCGAGGAGCTGGCCGCGGCCGGCGCGACTCTGGCGCTTGCGGATGTAAACGAGGCCAAGCTGGCAGAGACCGTGGCCGAACTGAAGGCGCAGGGGATCGATGCGACAGCGTTCACCGTGAACGTGTCGAGCGAGGAATCGATTGAGGCCGGAGCCAAGGCGATCCTGGAGAAGTTCGGCAAAGTGGAGATCCTCGTCAACAACGCGGGGATCACGCGCGACAATTTGATGCTAAGAATGAAGCGCGCGGACTGGGACCTGGTGCTGAACATCAATTTGACGGGCGCGTTCCTGCTGACACAGGCGCTGCTGAGCCCGATGCTGAAGAACCGCTGGGGACGGATTGTGAGCATTGCCAGTGTGGTGGGGCGCGCGGGGCAGGCGGGCCAGGTGAACTACGCTGCGTCGAAGGCAGGGCTAATCGGGTTGACGCGGTCGCTGGCGCGCGAGGTCGCGTCGCGCGGCATTACCGTGAACGCTGTGGCGCCGGGATTTATTGAGACGCCGATGACGGCGGTGCTGAGCGAGGAGCAGACCAAGGCGATGCTGGCGACGGTTCCGCTGGGACGGCGGGGAACGCCGAAGGACGTGGCGCAGGCAGTGAAGTTCCTGGCCTCGGATGCGGCGTCCTATATTACCGGCGTTGTGCTGGACGTGAACGGCGGGATGTTCATGGGCGGGTGAGGAATGCAGGGACCAAGGGACCGAGGGAACAAGGGACCAATCCAACAGGAGAATCAGGAAGACGCGTGCACGAAGATCGCGATAGACGAAAGTAACTTCAAGTTACCAATGCGGCCTGCCGATAAAAGGGCGGGAAGGGTCGCATGTCGGTGCGGGCGGAAACGCCACAACGGACGGAAAAGTCAGAGCGGGTTGTGTGCTCCGCGGCGGAGCCGGTGGCCGGCGTGCGCTATGTGGCGCGACAGCCGATCCTGGATCTGCGCGGCAAAGTACACGGGTACGAGTTGTTGTTCCGGGATGGGCCGGAGGCGGTGTTCCGCGGGGATGGCAATGCGGCGACCCGCACCATGCTGGACAACACAGTACTCTTCGGCCTGGGACGGCTGACGGCGGGACTGCCGGCGTTTGTGAACTGCACGGAAGAGTCGCTGACGCGCGATCTGGTTCACGTGATGCCGTCGGGAATGACGGTGCTGGAGATCCTGGAGGACGTTGAGCCATCGCGGCCGGTGATTGAGGCTTGCCGGCGGCTGAAGGCGGGCGGTTTCCGGCTGGCGCTGGACGATTTCATGTGGAGGCCGGGGATCGAGCCGCTGGTGGAGATCGCCGATTACATCAAAGTCGATTTCTCAATCACTGATCGCGAAGAGCGACGGAGACTGCTGAACCGGCTGAGCCGCGCGACTGTGGCCCTGGTGGCGGAAAAGGTGGAGACCGAGGAGCAGGTGCGCGAGGCGCACGGCGAAGGGTTCAATCTGCTGCAGGGGTTTTATTTCTGTCGGCCGGTGCTGATGGAAAATCGCGGAGTGCCGGCCAACCGGCTTTCGCAGGTGGAGATTCTGCGGCTGATGAAGAACGAATCCATGGATCTGCACGAGCTGGCACGGCAGGTTGAGCGCGACACTTCACTCACCTATCGATTGCTGCGGCTGATGAACTCGCCGGCATGCGCCATGCAGCAGGAAGTGCGCAGCGTGCAGGCGGCGCTGATCGCGGTGGGAGAAGAAACGTTCCGGCGCATGGCCACTTTGGCCATTGCCAGCGAGCTGAATGCGGGCCAGCCTGCGGAGTTGCTGCGCATGGCGTGCGTGCGTGCGCGGTTCTGCGAGTTGGCTGCATTGTTTGCGGGGCTGGATGACACAGAGCAGTATCTGCTGGGGCTGCTGAGCCTGCTGCCGGCGATGTTGCGGATGCCGATGCGGGAACTGGCGCCGTCGCTGCCGCTACGCGATGAGATTCGAAGGGCACTCGAAGGCGAAAAGATTCCAGAAGGGAGCCTCTTGTGCTGGCTCGAGGCCCACGAACACGGCAACTGGGACGAGTGCGATTTGATTGCGGACCGGCGCGACCTGCGACAGGAGGATCTGTTCCAGTGCTACGAAGAAGCGCTGCAATGGGCCGAGAGGGTTCTCGAGTTCTCGTGACCGGCGATCGGCCGAGGGCGATGTCGAAAGCGAAGTTTCAAGTCTACCGGGCAGGCTGCCGATAGGCACTGCGGAGGCCATGCGTGGCTACGAATGTGCAAACCCCAGTTGGCGCTGCGGGCTCGGCGCCGGAGCCTGGAGACGGCGTGCGCTATGTGACGCGGCAGCCGATCCTGGACCTGCACAGCAAGGTTCATGCCTATGAACTACTGTTTTCGAGCGGGCCGGGGGGAGTGTTCCGAGGCGACCGCGAAATGGCCGCTCGCACGATGCTGGATAACACGGTGCTGTTCGGGCTGGAGAAACTGACCTGCGGACTGCCCGGATTCGTGAAGTGCACGGCGGAGATGTTGGCCGGGACGCTGGTGGAGATGCTTCCCCCAGCGATGACTGTGCTGGAGATCGTAGACCCGGCTGACGCCTCGCCGGAGCTGATGAGCGCTTGCCGCAACTTGAAGGCGGCGGGGTACCGGCTGGCGCTGGACCAATCAAAGTGGGAACCGCAGGCGAAGCCGCCGGTTGGGTCGCTGGCGAAAATGGCCGACTATCTGAAGGTGGATTTCTCGCGCACCAATCCCCGCGAGCGGCAAACACTGCGCGGGCAAGTGAGCGACACGAAGGCCACGCTGGTGGCGGAGAAGGTGGAAACGCAGGAGCAATTCGGGTCGGCGCGGGACGAGGGATTCGCGCTGGTGCAGGGCTATTATTTTTGCCGGCCGGTGGTGCTGGGCAGCCGGCAGGTTCCCGCCAACCGGCTGTCGCAATTGGAGATTTTGCGGCTGCTGAAGGACGACTCACTGAACCTTCACAAGCTGACGCAACTTGTGAAGCGCGATGCGTCGCTTACATTTCGTTTGCTGCGGCTGATCAACTCGCCGGTGTGCGCCATGCAGCAAGAGGTGCACAGCGTGCAGGCGGCGCTGCTGGCGGTGGGCGAGGAGACGTTCCGCCGCATGGCCACAGTGGCGATTACGAGCGAGATGAACATGGGGCAGCCGCCGGAATTGCTGCGCATGGCGTTTGTGCGCGGGCGATTCTGCGAGCTGGCGGCGAGAGCGTGCGGGCTGGATGGCACCGAACAATATTTGCTGGGGTTGCTTAGCCTGCTTCCGGCGATGCTGCGAGTGCCGATGAAGGATCTGGCTCCGACGATGCCGCTGCGCGAGGAGATTCGGCGGGCGCTGATGGGTGAAGAGATCCGAGAGCGCGGCCTGCTGGCCTGGCTGGAGCGCTATGAGCTGGGCAACTGGGCGGGATGCGGCGAGATCGCCGAGGCGGGGGCGCTCGAAGAGGGCGGATTGCTGTGCAGCTACCAGGAGGCCGTGGCCTGGACAGAGGCTGCGCTCTATTTTGCGTAAGCGGCGTCATCGTGCGGGCCACGAGGAATGAGTCTGGTGGGCCGCGGTAATCGTTCGAGCGCTGCGGCTCGGCACAGCACCGATTCGCGAGCCGGTATAAAATCCCTGCGAGTCTTTAACCAGACGATCGGAGGGGTCCTATGAGCGAGCCGATACAGGGACCGGGCTTTCCTTCTTCTCAAATTCCACCCGCATTTCCTTCTACGAATGTGCCGCGGGGGGCGATGACCTTCGGGCAGATTCTGGACCGCGTGCTGCAACTGATGCGGGCCAACTGGCGGCTCCTGGTGGGGATCGCGCTGGTGCCCGGGGCGGGCCTCATTGCCTACTTTGGGATCATGTTTGCGGCTTTCTTCCCGGTGCTGAAACCGCTGATGTTGAATCAGCCGCCGCATTTTTCGCTCATGACGATCGTGTGGATTTCCGTGGCATACATCCTCGGCGTCATTCTGATGGTTTTGATTTGTGCGCTCTACGAGCCCGCCGCTGTCTACGCCGCGCTCGAGGCAAACACGGGAACGAAGGTGACGTTTCGCAACGCATGGGGAGTGTCGTGGAGCAAAGCCGGGCGCTACATCTGGCTGGCGATTCTGCGGGCTTTGATTGTGATGCTGCCGATTCTGGTATTCGGCGGCGTGATTGCGGGAACCGTGGGGCTCTCACTCGCGCGTGGGCACGGCGCCGTGGATCCTTCAGCGATGATCGCGATCTTCCCGCTCTTCATGCTGTTCTACCTGGCAGCGATGGTTTTCGCCGTCCTGGTGATGCTGCGGCTGGTACTGGCGGTGCCGGCGTGCGTGGCTGAGGACGTGAGCGCGTGGCAGGGACTGCGCCGCAGCAATCAATTGACCAAAGGCGCCAAGGGGCGCATTTTTCTGCTCTTCCTTTTGATCTATGCCATCGCTTACGCCGCATTCCTGGTGGCGGAGATGGTTATCTTCTTTGTGGCCGGGATCGTCGCACTGGCGGGGATGATGCTGCATCTGGCGATGGCTCCATGGGGCTACGTCGGGATTGGCGTCGGGGCGGTTGTCTTCATCTGCGCTTACCTTCTTTGGATGGCGTGCATTTGGGCGGCTTACACCACGCTGTTTGCGGTGGTGTACCGGGACCAGCGGCTGCGCCAGGAAGCCTTGGCGGGGGCGCAGGTGCAGGCTGGCTAAGGCTGCGCAACGCCGTGGCGCGTTCATGCTGCGCCTACTGCGGGCTCAGGCTCTCCTGCGGCAGCAACTCGTAGCTGACAAAGGCGAGCTTTTTGCTGTCGGGCGACCAGGAGGGAACGTTGATGGTTCCCTGCCCTCCGAAGAGCTTCGTCAGGACATGAACCTGTTTGTCGGTCATCGACATCAATCGCAACTCCACATCCTTGCCGGGCGGATGACCGGTGACGTCGAGGGCGTAGGCGATGAAGACCATCCATTGACCGTCGGGCGAGATGTGCGGGAACCAGTCGTTGGAGTCGTCGGAGATGACTTGTTCCTGCTCGCTTCCGTCGGGCTTCATGCGCCAGATCTGCATGTGGCCGGTGCGCTCGGAGTTGAAGTATATCCATGCGCCGTCGGGCGAATACTCGGGGCCGTCGTCGAGGCCGGGCGCGGTGGTAAGCCGCGTCTCCGCGCCGCCTGCGACGGGGACGGTGTAAATGTCGAAGTTGCCATTGCGCTGGCCGGTAAAGGCAAGCGTCTTTCCGTCCGGCGACCAGCCGTGCCAGTACGACGGACCGTCGGGCGTGAGCTGGCGGGGCGTGCCTCCGGCGATGGGAACGACGTAGACGCGCGATTGATGGTCAGGGTTCGAAGAGTCGCTGATGGCCAGCATGGTTCCGTCGGGCGAGATGCCGTGGTCGTTATTCAAATGCAACTCGGGTGCGGTTTCGATGGCGGCAGGCTGGCCGCCGGCGAGCGCCAGCTTGAGGATTTTGCCGTCCTGATTGAAGAGGAGCGAAGAGCCGTCGCGGGACCAGTTCGGAGCCTCGAAGTGGGCGGCCGCAACATACTCGACATGACGGTC